>CAKZJM010000298.1 GCA_936943315.1 uncultured Methylophilus sp.
TTACTCCGTTCTGTTTTAGACATTATGATTTGTCTAGCAGAGCGGGTGAAGTCCAATATGTGGCTACTCATGAACTACAACAACGTGGAGCATTACATCTGCATATTGCTGTAGCAAACCGACAAGACTACAAACTTCTTTGGTCAATCTGGCATCGTGTTGTTGGCCAAGGCAATGGTCGTGTGCATGTCACTTCTGGCAACAAAAAAGCGCCTATCAACAAAATAGCCGCTTACATCTCAAAATATATTGCCAAAAGCTTTGAAACAGGAGAATTAAACAAACGCCGCTATTGGGCTAGTAAAGGAATAGGTGAACCTATTAAAGAGGTTCATTTACTGAGAAAAAATTGGGAATTTGTTGAAGTATTAATGTATATCGTGGAGATATTCAAAGACCGTGGTATTACTTTCGATCTCAGTTGGAACTGGTGTAACGGTAAAAAAGGACTATTCTGGATGAGTTCATAAAAAATTACGCATTCGTTACTCCAGTAATTATTGGCAAAGGATCACCAAGATGCTTAGAAACTTGCTCCATTAGATTCTTGTAGCAGTGAGCATCTACTATATGCGACGAAGTGAAATCAAGAGTCTTGGTATTATTAAATATCCGTTGCATTCCCAAAGAATTTAAATACTTCAGGATTGCGTAATGGTGAGCATTATCCCACTCTTGTAGTTCTAAGACTGACGTATACATCACAAAAAAAACGGCTTTACCTACAACAAACTTCATAAGTGTTGTATTGGGGGCCTTCGTTGGTTTGGCAGTAAGTAAAAAATTTAAGGTCCTATGCCATGAGCTGTAATCAGCTCTTGACGGTCCATTAAACCTCCCAATCCATACAGCAAAACCTTTAGGAGGAAGGTCTGATTTATCTCGAAATGACTTCCTAACAAGACGAGGTATTATCATCAACTCTGGATGTAAAAATTCTCTAACCATCGTGAAACAAGTTATCCATCTAGCGATTACTCGACAATCTCTTTCATTTAGTACTAATTTATTCCCAAGTAGAAATGGTTTTAAACACTCAGAAGCTTTTCTCTGAAGCCTTCCGCCCCATTCGTTGTTACATTTATCACAGAGTATATCCAGCGTCCTTTCTGAAGGCTTAATATCTCGAAATGAATACTTGTAATCTCCAGGCCTAATCAATTCACTTAAAGTTGAGTTGCATGTCGATGGGATTATCTCTCCAATCCAATCGGCAAAAATATGCTCCCTTGTTAAGAAAGTATGATTAGCACATAAGATACATCTTCCATAAGTTTTCGTTTTCATTTGAGCGTATTAAAAAGCTATTATGGGCGGTTGTGGGATTTGTTCTAGTGCCAAGCGTAAATTCTTGATAGATTCATCGGTCTCGTTGGCCCCTGATTCAAGTAGCTTACTTAAAAGTGTCATGAGCTGGTTTTTAAGAAGTAAATTAAAGCTCATCCGAAAGTGCTCAATATTACGCTCAACCGACTCGCCGTTCATTTTGCTTATTGAACTAGTATCATTTGTATCACTTGGTTTGAATGTCGCTCTACAATAAACATATGAGTATGGAATAGCTGGAATCATATTATATGCATAGACCAGCACTACTCTAATATTCTCATAACAACGTTGTGAAACAGTAACGCCTTCAAAAGCTGGAAACGGAGTATCTGCTCTACCAATGTATATCCCAAAATAAAGCGTATTTTCTGTTGGATCGAAGTCGTTTATTTCTAATATGACCTTTTCCTTGTCACCTTCTTTTAAGTCATAAATAGGCGCGTTTAAATCTGAGAATCTAATAACAAAGACTGGTGAGAATCCTGTACGAGTTTTAACCGCATTGGTCAATGCTGAAACTGTTCGCTCTTCACCGCTCTTAAATTTTGTGGTAAGTTTTACCGTATTATATGTCGCGCTTTTTCTCGAGTGATGAATAGAGTATTTCTCATAACTAACTATTTTATTATTGGGCGGCAATCCTTCTTGAGTCCCTGATTTTATGAAAAAATATACTCCTTCTTTGTTTTCTCTAATGGTAAAAATCTTTCTCAACCTCCCCTGAGACTTCACAGCAATAATTTTTTCTTCCACAACACCTCCCTTAGAGACGCTTAAACTATTGACAATCACGAATTTAACATTTATTTTTCAATAACGGACGGTTAATTAATTAAGTGCGTTGTTGGAGACGCACAGCTTACTAACCTTGTCACCCATAGATGTCTGGCCCGAACAAAATGTTCGGTTTAATTATCGGGGCTTGCAGACAACCCCGCGACAATTCGTTAAGCCACTCTTACATACTCCAACCCCGTTCATGCCCCCCATCTCTTTTGGGTGCATGAATGTATCGTGCGCCCATCAGATTTGGATTTATGAATTTGATACGGGAAAACCTCTCATGATTACTTTAAACACTGTAGAAGCAGCGGCTTTCCTGCATCTGCACCCTACTACGCTGCTTGACCGCGCTAAGTCTGGTGAGATACCCGCCGCTAAAATCGGCAAGTGCTGGGTATTTCTGCAAGTTGACTTGATAGACTATCTACGCTCAAAATACTCTCAGCAAGCGTCGCAGGGTGACGAAGGGAATGAACAATGTCACTCTACAAACGAAAGGACTCCAAATACTATTGGGTCAAAATCGCTATCAACGGTCAAAAGCCGGTATATGAATCTACTGGCACTACCGACCGCCAACAAGCGAGAGAGTACGAAGCGAAGCGGCTAAATGAAATTTGGGAGCAATCTCGCCTAGGTATTAAACCCAGATATTTATGGGAAGAAGCTGTCGTTAAATATATTGATGAGACCTCTCATAGCAAGTCGCACTCAACAGATTTAACGTTTTTTAGATGGCTGAGCAAATATCTAGACGGTGTCTATCTCAATGACATTAACCGTGCCTTGCTAGACCGCATTACCTCTATACGTAAAAAAGAGGGCGCTGTGTCTAACGGAACAGTTAACCGTTATATGCAGATAGTGAGTCGGGTATTAAGACGCGCTGCGCTGGATTGGGAATGGATAGATAAACCTGTAAAAGTACGGTCTCTGCCAGAACCAAAAATTCGCATTCGTTTTTTAACATCCGAAGAAGCGGCCAGATTAATAAACGAATTACCGCCTCATTTGGAAGCGATGGTTCGTTTCTCGTTAGCGACAGGGTTACGCAAAAGCAATGTCACTAAATTAATGTGGTCGCAAGTGAACTTGCAAGATAGGCGCGCATGGATTCATGCAGACCAAGCCAAGGGTAAACGGGCAATCCCTGTGCCTTTGTCTAGTGAAGCGGTTGAAGTGCTGCGTAAAGAGTTATTTAAACACCCTACGCACGTGTTTACGTTTCGTGGGAAGCCTCTTACGCAAGTGAACACAAAGGCATGGCATGCCGCCTTAAACCGTGCCGGTATTGTTGATTTCAGATGGCATGATTTACGCCATACTTGGGCAAGCTGGCATGTGCAAAATGGTACGCCGATTTATGTTTTAAAAGAGTTAGGCGGCTGGGCAGATATGGATATGGTGCAGAAATACGCACACCTATCACCTGGTCATTTATCACAACATGTTGAGAACGTTTCTGGCATTATCGACAATGAAGTGAAAGAGGAACTGGTTACGAATTGGTTACGTTCTGGTCAGTAGAGAAAGCTTAAATTCGTGAGAATGGCTTATTTATTGGTCGGGACGGTGTGATTCGAACACACGACCCCTTGCACCCCATGCAAGTGCGCTACCAGGCTGCGCTACGCCCCGACATTTGATTCGAGCAGGAACCCACTCGAAAAGAAGGCTGCATTATAAAGCAAAACCGCATATTCGCTAAGCAGAATATGCGGTTTTGAATGGCTTGAAAGCGGCTTAGGCGGGTACTTTGAGTAAGTGGAGCACTTGTTGAATTTGCTCTCTGAGCGCAGTGACGTCTATGGTTGTGCGCTGGGTTTCAGCGATCAATGATGAGGCACTCGGGCTTGCTGAGGCAGTCACTTCTGGCACTGTGCGTGGTTTTTCTGCTTTTTCATCGACACCATCGAGCCGGTTGCGGGCGCCGCTGATGGTAAACCCTTGCTCGTAGAGCAGTTCGCGGATCTTGCGGATGAGCAACACTTCATGATGCTGGTAATAGCGGCGGTTGCCGCGACGCTTGACGGGTTTGAGCTGAGTAAATTCCTGCTCCCAGTAACGCAATACGTGCGGCTTGACCCCGCACAATTCACTGACTTCACCAATGGTGAAGTAGCGTTTGGCAGGGATAGGCGGCAACGTGACTTTTTGCGTGTCTAGCATGTCGTGAGATTAGATCAGGCTTGTGCTTGCAAAGGTTGTTGTGCGTAGTGTTCTTCTACGCGCAATTTTAGTTTTTGGCTGGCGTGAAAAGTCACTACACGACGTGCAGAAATTGGGATTTCTTCGCCAGTTTTTGGGTTGCGGCCAGGACGCTCGGATTTAGTACGCAATTCAAAGTTACCAAAACCAGACAGCTTGACGCTGTCGCCCTGTTCCAATGCATTACGGACTTCTTCAAAAAACGCTTCTACCATGTCCTTGGCTTCACGCTTGTTCAGCCCGACTTGTTCAAACAACAAATCGGCCAAGTCAGCTTTTGTGAGTGTCATTAACGATCCCCTGAACCTTCTTATTATGCGAGATGACGCTTGCGTTGTATCAACTGTTATCCTTGGTTTTACCCAAACGATTACCTGAGTGATGCAGCAAAATTGGATGACCAGTTGTTGAGGATTCGTGCCACGATGGTATCGACTTCCTCATCGACCATGGTCTTGCAAGTATCTTGCATAAGTACAAGAAATGCAAGGCTTTTTTTGTTTTCGGGCACACCTTTACCATGATAAACATCGAACAATTTCACTGCTTGTAACTGTGGAATTTGCTCCGAAATAATGGCATCAATCATGGTTTGCGCCGAGATATTTTGCTCGACCACGACGGCCAGATCGCGACGCACCGGCAAGAATTTGCTGACCTCTGTATAGGCTGGCACTTGTGTTGCCAAGGCGGCATCCGCGTCTACTTCAAACAGGTAACAGGCACTGGTCAGGCCATACTGCTGCTGCCATTGCGGGTGTAATTTACCTAGCCAGCCTACTGCCTTGTCGCCCAGGTAAATACGGGCCGTCTGGCCCGGGTGTAAGGCCGGATGCTGCTCGACTACAAAGCGCACAGGTTGCGCAAACAAAGCTTCGACATGGGCTTTGGCATCATAAAAATCAAAGGCACGGGCTTCTGCGGCCCACTGCTCAGGCTGCACACTGCCATAGACGAGGCCAGATAAGGTCAAGGTTTCAACAAAGCCTTGAGCACCTTTTTCATATCTCGCCCCGAGCTCAAACAACATGGCACGGGTTTGCTGGCGTTTGAGGTTGTAATCAAGCGCATCAAGCAAGCCGCCCCACAAGCCAGAGCGCATGACACTCAGGTTGCTGGCGATCGGATTCTTGAGCGTAATTGGCTGGCTGTTGCCATACAAATCACTTTCCCAGCTCGCATCGACAAAGCTGTACGTCACCACTTCTTGGTAGCCTTGATTGACCATGAGATCGCGCAACCAGTGCTTGCTACGTGCAGCTTCTGGCGCAACCAGCATGGCTTGCGGCGCGACGGGTGTCAGTGCGGGGATATGTTCATAACCGTGCAGGCGGGCGACCTCTTCAATGAGGTCTTCTTCACGGGCAATGTCAAAACGGAAGCTGGGAGCGCTCACTTCAAATACGCCGTTGGTTTCGGTATAGGCAAAGCCCAACTGAGTCAGCAACTGTCCAACCTGCGCCAGGCTGACCTCAATCCCCAAAATAGAGACCAGATAAGCATGGCGTAGAGTAACTTGTTTGCGTACCGGTAATTGCGCCGTCACAGCGGTAACAGCACCGGCCTGGCCGCCACAAATATCTAATACCAGCGCTGTCGCGCGCTCAAGTGCATTCAAGGTGTTGCCAAAATCAACGCCCCGCTCAAAACGGTATGAAGAATCGGTGCTCAAACCCAAGCGACGTGCTTTGCCAGCCATCACATCCGGCGTAAAGAACGCACTTTCAAGGAAAATCGCTTGTGTCGCATCCGTGACAGAAGTCGGTTTACCGCCCATGATGCCCGCCAAGGCAACTGGACCCTGGCTGTCTGCGATCACTAGATCATCGGCTTTGAGCGTGATTTCTGTGTCATTTAACAAGGCCAGCTTTTCACCCGCTTGGGCAAAGCGCACCTGAATCCCCCCCTGCAACAGGTTCACATCAAAAGCATGCATAGGCTGGCCGAGCTCTAGCAACACATAGTTGGTGATATCCACCAAGGCACTGATACTGCGGATGCCGCTACGCTCCAGGCGACGCACCATCCAGTCAGGGGTCTGGGCTTGCGCATTCACGCCTTCAATCACACGGCCATAATAAGCAGGGCAAGCGTCTTTGGCCTGTAGCACAACCTCTTTCACCAACTGGCTGGTGACTGCAGCGGGTTTGATGTCTGGGGCCGTCATGGGCGCACCCGTCATCGCCACCACATCGCGCGCAATGCCGACAATGCTCAGGCAATCTGCACGGTTAGGGGTGAGCTTCAAGGTATAAGTACTGTCATTCAAATCCAGATACTCACGGATATCCTGGCCTACTGGCGCGTCTGCGGGTAGTTCCAGAATGCCGTTGGCTTCGGTGGCAATCCCCAGCTCTTTGGCTGAGCACATCATGCCAAAAGACTCTACGCCACGCACTTTGGCTTGTTTGATCTGAATGCCTGGTAGTTCTGCGCCCACAAGTGCACACGGTGCTTTCAGGCCTGCTCGCGCGTTTGGCGCACCACATACAATCTGCAACACCTCTTCGCCTACTTTCACCTTGCACACCTGCAAACGGTCCGCATCAGGATGCTTGGCGGCCTCGAGAATTTCTGCCACGACCACACGGCTAAACGCAGGGGCTACCGGGGTTAACTCTTCCACCTCTAGGCCGGCCATGGTCAATGAGTGACCAAGTTGCTCGGTATCCAGTGACGGATTCACCATGGAACGTAACCATTGTTCGGAGAACTGCATATGTGTCTAACCCTGTATAAATTCGGTATTTAAAGTGTGCTGGCGCTTGAATTATTTGATGAACTGCTGCAAAAAGCGCAGATCATTATTAAAGAAATGACGCAAATCATTGACGCCGTAGCGCAACATAGCCAGACGCTCTACGCCCAGGCCAAAGGCAAAACCACGGTATTGAGTGCTATCAATATTGACGTGTTTGAGCACCTCAGGATGCACCATGCCGCAGCCACCAATCTCCAGCCAGCCGCCGTTCCAGCTCATATCCATTTCAGCAGAAGGCTCGGTAAACGGGAAGAAAGAAGGACGGAAGCGCACAGTCAGGTCGTCGCGTTCAAAGAATTTTTGCAGGAAGTCCTGCACAACGCCTTTCAAGTTGGCAAAACTGATCTGCTCATCGACCCAAAGCCCCTCTACCTGGTGGAACATCGGTGAGTGCGTGGCATCAGAGTCAACGCGATAAACGCGGCCAGGCGCAATAATCTTCAACGGCGGCGTATTGTTCTCCATGTAATGCACTTGCACGGGCGAGGTATGCGTGCGCAATACGTGCTCCATGCTGTCATTGCCGCTGTCGACGTAGAAAGTATCGTGCATGGCACGCGCCGGGTGGTTATCAGGAATATTCAACGCGGTGAAATTATAAAAATCGGTCTCGATTTCAGGGCCATCGGCCACACTAAAACCAATTGAGTGAAAGAGCTCTTCCACTCGGCGCAAAGTCAGGGTTACTGGGTGCAGGCCACCGGCAGATTGCGCCCGCGCAGGCAGGGTCACATCTATGGTTTCACTAGCCAGTTGCTTGGCTTGTGCGGCAGCCAGAATACTGTCGCGGCGCTGATTCAGCGCTTGCTCAACAGCTTGCTTCACCACATTAATCGCAGCACCCGCAGCAGGACGCTCTTCGGCCGTCAGTTTACCCAGCCCTTTCAGGGCCTCGGTCAGTGCGCCAGATTTACCCAGGTATTTGGCCTTGGCATTTTCCAGGGCAGGAACATCATGGCAAGCGGCAAAGTCTTGTTCTGCTTCTGCGATTAAGTGATTGAGGTCAGCCATCGTGCGTATTCTTCAAGTTTTAAGTAACATTAAAATAAAAAAAGAGGCCGCAGCCTCTTTTTTTGGTAGGTCTGATTAGGCGCTTAAACCTGTTTTAGCCAATTCTACAAACTTGGCAAAAGCAGCTTTGTCAAACACGGCCAGATCAGCCAATACTTTACGGTCAACTTCAACCGCAGATTTTTTCAGACCGTTCATGAAACGGCTGTATGTCAAACCAGCTTCACGGGCTGCCGCGTTAATACGGGCAATCCACAGGGCGCGGAATTGACGTTTTTTCTGACGACGGTCACGGTATGCGTATTGACCGGCTTTCATCACCGCCTGTTTGGCAACGCGGTAAACGTTCTTACGACGACCACGGTAACCTTTAGCAGCATTTAAAACTTTTTTGTGTTTTGCGCGTGCAATGACGCCACGTTTTACTCTAGGCATGTCGGTCTCCTTATTGTGTTGGCATCATTGCGCGGACGCGTTTCACGTCTGTCGCAGAAATAATGGAGGTACCGCGCAGCTTACGCTTTTGCTTGGTGGTTTTCTTAGTCAGGATGTGGCGCAAGTGAGAGTGCGTACGCTTCACTTTACCGTTACCCAAGAACTTGAAGCGCTTTTTGGCGCTGCTCTTTGTCTTCATCTTTGGCATTTTGGTCTCCTTAGAGGTTAAATAAAGAGTGAGTAGGCAGCCAATTTAGCCATATCACTCCAAAAATACTTATTCTGCTTTTTCAGCAGGTTTGTCCGCTTTTTTAGCGACCGGGACGGCTTTCTTGGCCGGAGCCAACACCATCACCATCTGGCGGCCTTCCATTTTAGGATACTGCTCAACCAAGGCATGTTCTGCCAGGTCAGATTCCAGACGCTTCAACAGCGCCAGGCCAAATTCCTGGTGTGTAATTTCGCGACCACGGAAACGCAAGCTAATTTTTGCTTTATCACCATCACCCAAAAAGCGGATGATATTACGCAACTTGATGTTGTAGTCGCCGTCATCGGTGCCAGGTCTAAACTTGACCTCTTTGATTTGCACCTGTTTTTGTTTCAGTTTTTGCTCGTGCAGACGCTTGCTTTCAGCATATTTGAACTTGCCGTAATCCATCAAACGGCACACAGGCGGTGCAGCATTTGGTGCGATTTCAACAATATCAATATCCGCTTCTTCGGCTTTGGCAAAGGCCTCTTTAAGACTCATCACGCCTAACGGTTCGCCATCTACACCGACTAAACGCACTTGTGGCGCAGTAATATCGCCGTTAATGCGTGTATCTTTATCTTGAGCTATAACAATCCCCTAACAATAAACAAAGCCGCACGGATACCCGAAATCAGACCCGGTTTTGGATGTCTTGCTGTATTTGCGCGACAAACGCATCTACCGACATCACACCCAGATCTTCACCTTTTCTGGTACGTACGGCCACTTGACCATTTTGCATTTCCTTATCGCCAACCACAATCAGATAAGGTAATTTTTGCAAACTATGTTCGCGTATTTTATAGGTAATCTTCTCATTTCTCAAGTCGAAATCGCATCGAATACCATTTTTCTTCAATTTTTCAACCACTTGGCGCACATAATCAGCCTGATTATCTGAAATATTGAGCACCATCACCTGTACAGGCGACAGCCAGACTGGCATCGCACCAGCAAAGTTTTCAATCAAAATGCCTAAAAAACGCTCCATGGAACCAACAATGGCACGGTGCAGCATGATAGGACGCTGGCGAGTGTTATCCTCAGCCACATATTCTGCACCTAAGCGCTCAGGCAGGTTCGGGTCCAGCTGGATCGTGCCGCATTGCCACATCCGGCCCAGTGAGTCTTTGAGGGTGAACTCGATTTTAGGGCCATAAAAAGCGCCTTCGCCAGGCTGGTATTCAAACTCCAGACCATTGGCTTTAATGGCATTGGCAAGGGCAGTTTCAGCCATATCCCAGGCCTCTTCGGTCCCCACGCGCTTTTCCGGGCGGGTAGACAACTTAACAATCACATCATCAAAACCAAAATCTTTGTAGACTTCGTATAGCATTTTGATGAAGTCAGCCACTTCGGCTTCGACTTGCGACTCCATACAGAAAATGTGCGCATCATCCTGCGTGAAGCCACGCACGCGCATCAGGCCATGCAAGGAGCCTGAAGGCTCATTACGGTGGCAGGAGCCAAACTCAGCCAACCGTAATGGCAAATCACGGTAGCTATGCAGACTGCTATTAAAAATCTGAATATGGCCAGGACAGTTCATCGGCTTGACCGCATAATCGCGGCTTTCCGATTGAGTCACAAACATATTGTCACGGTAGTTTTGCCAGTGGCCGGACTTTTCCCACAGTGTTTTATCCAGCACCGTTGGCGTACGCACTTCCTGATAGTCGTATTCCTTGAACTTGGCACGCATGTACTGTTCAACTTCTTGCCAGATCACCCAGCCACGCGGATGCCAGAACACCATGCCCGGTGCATCGTCTTGCATATGATAGAAGTCCAACTGCTTGCCCAGTTTGCGGTGATCGCGCTTTTCCGCCTCTTCCAGCATATGCAGGTAAGCTTCCAGCTCATCTTTATTGCGCCAGGCAGTGCCATACACGCGTTGCAGCATTTCGTTATTGCTGTCACCGCGCCAGTAAGCGCCTGCCAGCTTCATCAATTTAAACGCTTTAAGTTTGCCTGTATTCGGCACGTGCGGTCCGCGGCACAAGTCGGTGAAACTGCCCTCAGAGTACAAAGACACATCTTCATTGCTGGGGATGCTGGCAATAATCTCAGCCTTGTAATGCTCGTTAATGCCTTTGAAGTAAGCCACGGCTTCATCGCGCGGCAACACCTTGCGCTCGACTTTTTCGTCTTTTTTGGCCAGCTCGACCATTTTCTTTTCAATCGCGGCCAAGTCGTCAGGCGTAAACGGACGCTTGTAGCTAAAGTCGTAGTAAAAGCCGTTATCGATGACGGGACCAATGGTCACCTGTGCGTCCGGGAACAGTTCTTTCACCGCATAGGCCAGCAAGTGCGCCGTAGAGTGACGGATCACCTCCAGGCCTTCATCGTTTTTATCGGTGATGATGGCAAGGTCAACATCCTGCTCGATCAAATAGCTGGTATCCACCAACTTGGCTTCTTGGCCTGGATGGGTCACTTTGCCGGCCAATGCCGCTTTCGCCAATCCGGTACCGATATTGGCAGCCACATCGGCCACTGTCACGGCGTGTTCAAACTGTCTTACTGACCCATCGGGTAATCGAATATTCGGCATGCCTCATCCGTCAAATTGATCAATCACGTGCCTTGCAAACGGCACAAATAATAAAAGCCGTTAATTATAACGGCTTTTTTAAATTTGGTAGTCGCGAATGGACTCGAACCATCGACCCCCACCATGTCAAGGTGGTGCTCTAACCAGCTGAGCTACGCGACTATAGTATTGACCGCTTTTGCTGCAAATCAATAAGGTTGCGCATTCTATCCGAAAGCCTGCGGTTAGGCAATGGTATCCCGCTTATAATGTGCGCATGACCCGCGTACCCGCCATTTCACTGCCTGACAATATGCTTGAGACCATGATTGATACCCTGGCGAGCCAAGCGTATTGTGTCATCGACGATTTTTTACCGGATGACTTAACCGCTGCCTTGCGCGCAATTGCGCTGGAGCGGCAACAGCAAGGCCGGATGCATCAGGCAGGCACCGGCCAATCAGCCATTACTAACCTGAATATACGCGGTGACCAGATTGCCTGGCTGGAAAACGATGATGCCCACCCTGCCATTCAACACTACCTGGCCTTACTACAAGAAGTGCAACAGGCCACCAACAGGCACCTGATGATGGGACTCGCCCAGTTTGAAACCCACTTTGCCATTTATCCGGCGGGCTCTGGCGGGTATGCCACGCATATAGACCAGTTTCGCAATCACAGGGAACAGCCAACGCCTGGCGCCCGCACACTGACTTCGATTATTTATTTGAACGACCACTGGCCGGAAGAGGCTGGCGGTGCACTGCGTTTATACCTGGATGAACACGACCAAACGCCCGCCGCAGAGGCCAGACATCTGGACATTGCGCCATTGGGCGGCAGACTGGTATTATTTTTAGCGGCCAGGTTCTGGCATGAGGTGCTCCCCGCCAGGCTGCCACGCGTCAGCGTCACGGGCTGGTTTAAAACCCGCTAGCGATTACTGCGCTGACTGTACCTGTGCCGTCAGCCGGCTATAAATGTCCGCACCAGCGTATCCGTCTTGGGGCAACCCTTTGCTAGCCTGATAGCGCCGGATAGCGGCTTGCGTCTTGGCGCCAGGGAATCCGTCCGGCGTCCCGCAATCGAAGCCTTTGGCATTGAGCGCTTCCTGCAAGCTCCACATCTGCTGGTAACTCAAAGCGGGCGGCTCGGGCGGCATCCACAAGGTATACGTATCTTGCCGCAGCTGCTGGCTCAACAACGACACTGCCAGCGCATAATTCACCGAGCGGTTCCACTGCATAATCACGTCAAAATTAGGGAACACCATATACGCCGGGCCATCATAGCCTTGCGGCAATAGTATCGCAGCCTGTGGCAGGTTCAAGGCAGTGTCAGGCACGCCAGCCACCCCAGCTTTCACCCACTCGCTGACCGGCTTATTGAGTTGCCACTGTGCCTGGCTGTAATCAAAGCCCGGCGGTAAAGCCACCTGAAAACTGACCGGTTTGCCAGGCTGCCATCCGGCTTGTGCCAGATAATTGGCGGCTGAACTAAAAATATCTGGATACGAAGCCCAGATATCGATCTTGCCATCTGCATCTGCATCCACACCATATTTAAGCAAGGTAGTCGGCATAAACTGCATATGGCCGGTTGCGCCCGCCCATGACCCAACCACCGGTTCATCATAGCGTTGCTCACGTTGCACCACACGCATGAGGTTAAACAGTTCACGCTTAAAAAACTCAGCCCGGCGGCCTTCATACGACAGGGTGGCTAATGCGGAGGCCAGCGGAATATCACCCATAAACCCGCCAAAATTAGTTTCCAGCCCCCAAAAGGCCACCAGCACCTCCCTGGGCACCTGGTATAACTCTTCGACCACATAGAGTACGCCCTGGTAGTCTTGCATCATCTGCTTGCCTTTGCCGACCACGCGAGGATTAATACGGCGGTTTACATAGGCAGAAAAGCTGGTAACAAACTCGGGTTGCTTGCGGTCAAGCTCAATCACGCGTGGCAAATAGGTAACTTGACTCAAGGTCGCATCGACTGCGGCAGGCGCAATCTGCAAATCAATCGCTTCCTGGTGTACACCCACCAGCCAGGCCTGAAAGCCATCTGCGTCATCCGCACGGCTCCACTCCCCGGCCATGAGTAAACAGCTCATTAATAGCCCGCTGACTGCTCCCTGCCACTTACCGTTGTGTTGTTTCATACTTTTCATTGCGTGACTTTGAGACTGGATAAAATAGAAGCATAGCCTGCCCGGTAATCTGCAAACTGCGGCTTGAACCCTGTTTGCTGTAAAAACCGGCCTTGGATGCGCTTGCCAGATTGCGGCTGCAATGGCGGCGTTTCGGGTGCTGGCACATGCTGCTGCGCTGCTAGCCATTGTAAGACTTCGTGCTGCGCTGCTGGCACGCCATCGGTTATTATGCAGTGATTTGGTAACGGCCTGCCGTCGGCAACCAATTCATACAGGTGCATCACTGCCGCAGCCACATCCTGTTCATGCACCCGGTTGGTCCAGTGCGTCTTCGTCGGCCAGCGCGCCTGAGTCTGCAACAACCGTAACAGGTACAAGCGCTGTGGCCCATAAATACCAGACACACGCAATGCAGTATGCCCACAGCCCAAGCCGTCCAGCAATTGTTCTGCCTCCAGTATCACTTGTCCGTCAGCATCTGCAGGGATCGCTGGCGTGTCCTCATCTATCCATTCGCCCTGCTGCTCGCCATACACCCCGGTGCTGGAAACAAAGAATACGTGTTTTAAATGAGCCCGTGAAACATGGGCCAACACATGGCGCAGGCCATCCACATAGGTTTGCTGGTAATTTTGCCCATCTACCGGTGCCAGGCAATAAAGCAGAATATCGGCTTCTATCGCATGCAAGGCAGTTAAACTTTCGCCAGCCACCACATCCAGATAAAGTGCCTTCGCACCAGCTGGCACGGCTTTATGCGACCGCCTGACAATCGTTAGTTCATGGCCTTGTGCGAGCGTCGCCTGGGCAATCAAGGACCCTAAACTACCACACCCTACTTGCAATATCCGCATCATTAAACCTGCACGCCTGGCAAGGGATGTTTACGCAAATAGCGTTCGGCCAGCAACATGGCCGACATGGTTTTGCTGTCAGTAATGTCACCGGTTTCTATGGCCTGCATGACTTGCGCGAACGGCCAGACAAACACATCCATCGCCTCATCAATATCTCTGGCATGCTCGCCCAGGGACAGACCTGTCGCCAGGTAAATATGAATGACTTCGTTTGAATAGCCAATGCAGGGATGTTGAATCCCTAACTTGACCCAAGTTTGCGCCGTGTAGCCAGTTTCTTCAAGCAACTCGCGCTGACCGGTGGTTAATACCGGCTCACCCGCGTCTATCTTACCCGCAGGCAGCTCAATAAAAACCTGTTTAAGCGGATAGCGGAATTGTCTCTCCAGCACCACCTCCCCTGACTGCGTGACCGCAATCACGACCACGGCACCAGGGTGTGTGACATATTCGCGCCCACTGATCACGCCATTGGGCAGGCGGGCTTCATCGTAACGCACAGTGAGCATTTTGCCCTGCGCCATGATTTCACTAGAGACGGTTGTTTCAACCAGATGCTGGTCATCTTTTGAGTGTGGGATTGCTTTTTCTTCTGTCATGCCTGAAATCTACTACCTAAACTGATTTTAAAAATCACCGAATAAGTGAGCGAGCGGGATAAAGTGCAAGGCGCACGGAACGCAATCACCGAGACAGTACACGAAGTACGGCGAGGTGAAGAGTACCGCGCAACGCAGCAATTTGCCCGCGTAGCCACTTATGGCACAAATCATTTAAATGTATTGCAATCATTCACTTGACCTGACTGCAACCCTTGTTTAAACCAGCGCACGCGCTGCTCTGAACTGCCATGCGTAAAACTATCTGGAACCACATAGCCTTGCGCCTGCTTTTGCAAGGCATCATCACCAATTGCCGTGGCCGCACGCAGTGCTTCCTCAATATCGCCCGCTTCCAAAATGCGGAACTGCTGGTCGGCATGATGCGCCCACACCCCGGCGTAACAATCGGCTTGCAACTCCAGACGCACTGAATAGGCATTAGCGACCGCCTCAGAAGGTGCCTGCTGCCTGGCCTGTTGCACTTTTTCGGAGGTGCCCAGCAGGTGTTGTACATGATGCCCCACTTCGTGTGCAATCACATACGCCTGGGCGAAATCCCCCGGAGCTTTAAACCGCTCTTGCAGCTCCTGGTAAAAACTCAAATCGATATAGACCTTTTGGTCGGCCGGGCAATAAAACGGGCCCATGGCCGCCTGGCCTTGCCCACAGGCCGTTTGGGTGGCGCCGCCAAAAATCTCCAGGTTGGGGGCTGTGTATTGTTGCCCTGCGTCTGCAAAAGCTTTTTGCCACACCTGTTCTGTACTCCAAAGCACGCGTGAAACAAACTTCACTTTTGGATCACTGCTATCTGCAGGCACGGCTTGAGACTCGGCGGCCGGTTGTGCCTGCTGTGCGATATTGAGGACCAGATTAGGGTCCACGCCAAAATACATGGCGACCAGCGCAATCGCAATGGTACCGATACCGATACTGCGGCCACCGATCAAACCGCTGCCGCGACTATCTTCGACATGCCCGCTTTCTTCCAGATCATCCAGGCGCACAAGAATCTCCCGACCACTGCGATTGAAAAATGTTGAGGGAATGTGATTACTTTAGCATGCAGCACTGATAAAATCACACCATGTTTACTGGGATTATTCAAACCGTCGGCAGGATTGCCGAAGTCGTTCCTCATGGTGAAGATTGCGCATTACGCATTGAAGCACCCGAATTGGGAATGGAAGATGTTCAATTGGGTGACAGCATTGCCGTGAATGGGGTTTGCCTCACGGTGACTGACTTCAACTCCCACAGCTTTCAGGTCATGGTGTCAAAAGTCACGCTAGACGTGACCACTGGCTTGCGTCAGCCCGGCCCGGTTAACCTCGAAAAAGCCATGCGTCTGGCAGACCGGCTTGGAGGCCATTTGGTGACCGGCCATGTGGATGGCATGGGTACACTGACGACGCTGCAAGAGGTCGGCGAATGCTGGTTACTGAAAATACGTGTGCCCCACACCATCAGCAAATACATCGCGAAAAAAGGCTCGCTGTGCGTCAATGGCATTAGCCTGACCGTGAACGAAATCATACAAGACGAGGTCAGCATTAACCTGATCCCGCACACCATGCAACACACCATGATGCAATTTGCCAAGGCCGGTGACCCGGTCAACCTCGAAATCGACTTGATTGCGCGCTATGTTGAGCGCATGCAAGCCTGGGAGCAAGAATAATGTCGGCGCAAATTAGCCCCATTGAAGCGATTATTGCCGATATCCGTGCCGGTAAAATGGTCATCCTGGTGGATGATGAGCATCGGGAAAACGAAGGTGACTTTGTCATTGCCGCAGAGTTTGTCACGGCAGAACACATTAACTTCATGGCCAAATATGGCCGGGGTTTAATTTGCCTCACCCTCACCGAACAGCGCTGCCGTCAATTAAGCCTGCCGCCCATGGTGCAAAAAAACGGCACCCGCTTGGGCACCAACTTCACCGTGTCGATTGAAGCTGCCGAAGGCGTGACCACTGGCATTTCTGCCGCAGACCGCGCCACCACGATACGCGCCGCCATTGCCAAGCAGGCAAACGCCAGCAGGATTGTCAGTCCCGGCCATATTTTCCCGCTATCTGCCATGAATGGCGGTGTGCTCGTCCGCGCTGGACACACTGAAGCCGGTTGCGACCTCGCACAACTCGCGGGTTGTGAGCCTGCCAGCGTGATTTGCGAGATATTGAAAGATGATGGCGAAATGGCGCGCTTGCCGGACTTGATGCAAGTGGCCGCTGAACACGATATCAAAATCGGCACCATTGCCGACCTCATCCATTACCGGGCTGCGCACGAAACACTGATTGAGCGCAGTGCCGAACGCCGGATTGAAACCGTGTTTGGCCCTATGCAACTGATTGCCTACCGCGACAATATCGCGCAAGAAACCCATCTGGTGTTGGTCAAAGGCGATCCGCGCACGGCGGAAGAAGCCCTGGTGAGGGTGCATGAGCCCCTCTCGATGATAGACCTGCTCGACAGCAGCCACCAGTCGCACAGCTGGAATCTGCTGCATGCCATGCGCACGGTCAGTACCGCCCCTTGCGGCGTGATTGTGCTCATCAACCATGACGAAGACGGCCTGGGGCTGACCGAACGTATTTTGCGTGCCGACCAGAAAATGGTGCTCAACCAGGAGCTGCGCAACTATGGAATTGGTTCGCAAATTCTGCTCGACCTCGGCGTCAAAAAAATGCGGTTGATGGCAGCCCCACGCAAAATGCCTAGCATGGATGGATTTGGCCTGGAAATTACCGGCTACCTGAGTGCAGAAGAGGCGAGCACGTCATGAGTGAACAATTGACTTTAGATGCCAACGATACCAGGCTCAACCTCACCGGGCAGATACTGATTGCCATGCCTGCCATGGAAGACCCTTATTTCAGCAAAAGCGTCATTCTGGTGTGCAATCACGATCACGATGGCGCCATGGGCATGATCCTCAACCACCCCTTGCAACTGAATGTTGGCGACCTGTTTGAACAACTGGAAATGGAATGCCATGTGCTCCAGCAGCAGGAGCGCCAGGTGCATTTTGGTGGCCCGGTGCAGGTAGAGCGTGGCTTTGTGCTGCACACCCCCGCCACCGAATTTAATACCACGCTGGACCTGTCTGAAGGCCTGGCCATGACGTCTTCAAAAGACATTCTAGAAGCGGCGGCCCGGGATGAAGCCCCACAGGACATGTTTATTGCCCTGGGCTATACCGGCTGGTCTGCAGGCCAACTCGAAGAAGAAATCCAGGCCAATGCCTGGCTGACCCTGCCGCTGGCGGATACCGCGCAATTACACAAGCTGATTTTCAAGTTGCCCAATGATGACAAACTGAGCTGGGCCATGCAGCAACTGGGGGTAGATTTCGCTACCCTCTCCGAGGTGGCCGGGCATGCCTGACGCAGTCAAGCTCGGCAAACAGCCCCTCAACCAAAGCCATTTACCCATCACCCAGCGCCGTTACCCTGACATCAGCGGCACGGTGCTGGCGTTTGATTTCGGTGAAAAACGCATAGGTGTTGCCGTGGGCGATACGCTACTCAAACTGGCACACCCTTTACTGACGATTGAAGCCGAAGAAAATGCAGCCAAATTTGCGCAGATTGAGTCGCTGTTGCAAGAATGGCAGCCAGCGCTGCTGGTGGTAGGCTTGCCGATGTCGCTCGAGGGAGAAGCACACGCGATGACAGCGCTGGCGCAAAAATTTGCCCAACGCCTCGAAGGTCGCTTCAACTTGCCAGTGGTGATGGTAGATGAGCGCCTGTCTTCTGCCGAAGCGGCACAGTCGCTGCGCGAGGCGGGCGTGAAAGGCCGCGCCCAAAAGGCCATGCTAGATCAGGTTGCCGCACAAACTATATTACAATCTTATTTTGACGCCTATCACGGACGTGCATAGCACAGAACCCTCATGAGATTACCTGACCCCGAACAACTACTTGACCGCTTGTACGACCAGCTCAAACCCCACATCAATGAAGAGACTGCACTGGTCGGCATTTATACCGGCGGTGTCTGGCTCATGGAGAAACTGCTGCAACGCTTGCAGCAGGATTTGGGACGTGAGATTGCCCACGGCAAAATGGATGCGGCCTTGTACCGCGATGACTATGCAAAACGCGGCCTCAAAACCGCTGCGCAACCGACGCACATCCCATTCGACGTCAAAGGCAAACAGATCATCCTCATCGACGATATTTTTTACACGGGCCGCACAATACGGGCCGTCATGAATGAATTATTTGATTATGGCCGCCCTGCCTCGGTCAAACTGGCGGTGTTGATCAACCGCGGTGGCGCAGAATTACCGATAAGACCTGACATGGTCGGGGCCGATTTGCCCTTGCAACCGCACCAGGCTTTCGAGCTCACCATGAATACGCTGGGGCGCCTGACGCTCAGCCTGTCTGAATCTGACCCGTCTGCAAATAATGGAGCTGACGCCAATGTATAACCCGCAACTCAACGCTCAGGGTCAACTGCAACACCTGCTCAGTATCGAAGGATTACCCAAGCGTATTCTGACTGACATCCTGGACACGGCCGAAAACTTTGTTGGCGTGGCCGAACGTGAAGTGAAAAAAGTACCTTTGTTACGAGGCAAAACGGTCTGTAACATCTTTTTTGAGAACAGCACCCGTACGCGCACCACGTTTGAAATTGCGGCCAAACGCTTGTCAGCCGATGTGCTTAACCTCAATGTCAGCACCTCCTCACAATCCAAGGGCGAGACCATTCTGGATACGGTGAACAACCTCATTGCCATGCATGCAGACATGTTTGTCGTGCGCCATCAGCAAAGTGGTGCCGCGCATTTTATTGCGCAACATGTGCCGCCACACATCAGTGTCATCAATGCCGGGGATGGCCGTCATGCCCACCCGACACAGGGCCTACTCGATGTATTTACCATCCGCAAATACAAGCCTGAGATGCACAACCTGCGTGTGGCGATTGTCGGCGACGTGCTGCACTCCCGCGTCGCCCGCAGTGAAATCCATGCTCTGACGACCTTGGGCGTGCCTGAAATCCGCGTGATTGCACCGCGCACCTTGCTGCCTTCAGACGTTGAAAAACTGGGTGTACAGGTGTTCCACAATATGGAAGAGGGCCTGAAAGGCGTCGATGTTGTGATGATGCTGCGCTTGCAGAACGAACGCATGACTGGCGCCCTGCTGCCGAGCTCGCAGGAGTTTTTCCAGACGTTTGGCCTGACGCCTGAGCGTTTGGCGCTGGCAAAGCCGGATGCCATTGTGATGCATCCGGGGCCGATGAACCGTGGAGTAGAAATTGATTCGGCAGTGGCGGATGGCAAACAATCCGTCATTCTGCCGCAGGTAACCTATGGGATTGCCGTGCGTATGGCAGTGATGGCAATTCTGGGAGGGGGCAACGCAGCATGAATATCGTGATTAAACAAGGCCGCCTGATCGACGCCAGCCAGCAGCTGGATCAAGTCAAAGACCTTTACCTCAGTGGCGGCAACATTGTCGCCATTGGCGAGGCCCCGGCCGGATTCAAGGCAGACCAGACACTGGAAGCTTCTGGCAAATGGGTATTGCCTGGCCTCGTAGATTTGTGCGCCCGCCTGCGCGAACCGGGCAGCGAATACAAAGCCACCCTGCTCAGTGAGCTACGCGCTGCCATGGCTGGCGGCGTGACCAGCCTGGCCTGCCCGCCGGACACAGACCCGGTGCTCGACGAACCGGGCCTGGTGGAAATGCTCAAGCACCGCGCCAAATCACAGGCACTGGCACATGTTTACCCGCTGGGCGCCGTAACGCGCCAGTTGCTCACTGAAATGTATGCGCTGACCGCCGCCGGTTGCGTCGGCTTTTCACAGGCGGACACCGCCATTGTTGACACCCAGGTGTTATGGCGCGCATTTGAATATGCTGCCACCTTTGGCTACACCCTGTTTATGCGCGCCGAAGACCCTTACCTGGCCAAAAACGGCGTAGCCCATGACGGTGAAGTGGCGTCCAGATTGGGTTTAAAAGGCATTCCTTCTGCCGCAGAGAGCATCGCCTTGCAAACCATGCTGCGTATTGCACAGGCGACTGGCGCCAAACTGCATATTGCCCGTGTTTCCACCGCAGAATCTGTCGAGCTGATCCGCCAGGCCAAGCAGTCCGGCATGCAAGTGACCGCGGATGTAAGTATCCAGCATTTGCATCTGACCGACATGGATATCGGCTTTTTTGACAGCATGGTGCATTTGCAACCGCCCGTGCGTACACAACGTGACCGCGACGCCCTGCGCGCAGGCCTGCTGGATGGCACGCTGGATGCTATTTGCTCTGACCACACGCCAGTCGATGATGACGCCAAGGCCCTGCCTTTTGCCGAGTCACACCCTGGCGCCTCTGCGCTCGAGCTCCTTTTGCCTCTGGCCTTGAAATGGGCGGCACAAGCCAAGCTGTCACCTGCCCAGGCGCTGGCAAAAATCACGCAAATCCCCGCGGACATTCTCGGTATTGCCGCCGGTAATTTAAAAGTAGGCGCAATGGCGGATGTGGTGATTTACGACCCGGAAATGGAATGGCGTGTAGATGGACGCGCGCTGCTGAGCCAAGGCAAAAACACGCCTTTTGTGCACCATGCAGTCACTGGCAAAGTGACCACCACCTTCACCCAAGGCAATCTGGTGTTTCAGCAGGAAAATCTGCAGCTGGCTTAGTCATCAGCTCCAAAAACAAAAACGCCTGCACTATTCATCGCGCAGGCGTTTTTTATTGGTCAATACGTGTGCTTACAAGAT
>CAKZJM010000299.1 GCA_936943315.1 uncultured Methylophilus sp.
TCCACAGAAGGCTCACCACTCATGGTGTATGCCCAACAGCAGAAAAAACTGTTGCAAGGTTACCTCTCCCAAAAAATCAACTCGCCTTTTGCAGTCGAACTGGGCATGACGTATGGCAACCCAAGCATGAAAAGCGCCATTGAGTCACTCAAAGCGCAAGGCTGCGACCGTATTCTCGTTTTTCCGCTCTACCCGCAATATGCGGCCAGTAGCACGGCCGCCGCGCTCGATGCCGTCTGGCGTGTGCTGCTCAAAATGCGCAACGTGCCCGCTATCCGCACCATTAAGCACTACCATGACCATCCGCTCTATATTCAGGCATTGGCGCGCCATATCAAAGCTTACTGGAAACAACATGGCCAGCCTGAAAAACTGGTGATGAGCTTTCACGGCGTACCCAAATTCCACCTCATGAAAGGTGACCCCTACCACTGCGAGTGTCACAAAACCGCGCGTCTGTTGGCAGAAGCCTTGGGCTTAAGCAAAGAACAATACCAAGTCGCCTTCCAATCCCGCTTCGGCCGCCAGGAATGGCTGCAACCCTACCTCGCTAACACACTGGATGCCTTAGGCAAACAGCAACTCAAACGCATAGATGTTATCTGCCCGGGCTTTAGCAGCGACTGCCTGGAAACCTTGGAAGAGATTGCGATGGAAGGCAAACACTTGTTCCAGTCAGTCGGTGGTGGCGAGTATCACTATATTCCGGCACTCAATAGTGAAGCTGTGTGGATTGAAGCCATGCGTGATATTGCATTGGAACATTTACAGGGGTGGGTGAGTAATGAATTTGACTCAGTGAAAGCAGAGGTTGAAGCGGAAGCAAACTACAAACGGGCGCTAGCGATGGGTGCAGAAAAGTAAAAATAAATTTTCTGAGAGCACTTGAAACTTCAGAGACTGAAAAAATTATTACTGCCAAATACAGTTTTAAATCGTTGTATATAATTTTATAAAGCAAAAAATATTCATGGATGCATAAATGTTGTTGAATCATTCCATCAACGCATTTAATCAGATTTAAATTGGCGTTCTAAGATGTCGATAGACCAAAAATATATCAACTCACTTCATAACTGGGCATTCTCCAAACCGGAGATTGCAAAGCTATGGATCTTTGGAAGTCGAGTCAAAGGAACACAACGAGCCGACTCTGATATTGATATTGGCTTTTTGATAAACCCGATTCAAGACGCAACATCACAGATCAACTTCAGAGAAATCACTATTAATGAATGGAAAATTGAACTATCACAACTAGTTCCTTGGCAAATTCACCTAGAGCCTGCAATTCAAGAAACCAGAAGTTATATAGATGAATGTTCTGTTCTTGTTTTTTCAAGGGAGTAATCCAACAAGCACATCTAAGTGCTACATAATCTGCAAGCAATATAACAAATCCTTCACAACATTTTTAACAGAATGTTGACGAATGCATCCTAATATTACTCTATAGCTGTCTACTGACATCTCTTATCTATTCTACTGCCAGCCCTCCCCAATTAAGCGTTATAATCGCGTTTTAATGTTTTAATCCCTCCCCTATGATCGTTATCACCGGTGGTGCAGGCATGATTGGTTCTATCATGGCCTGGCATTTGAACAACAAACTGGGTCGGCAAGACCTGGTGATTGTTGACCGCATCACGCATGAAAACCAGTGGCAAAACCTGGTGCACAGGCACTATGCAGAGTATCTGGACAAAGACCAGCTGTTTGAATTTCTGGAAGAAAATGACGACATCACGGCAGTGATTCATATGGGGGCGATCAGCGCAACCACCGAGCGCGACTTTAACAAGCTGGTGGCGGATAACATGCATTATTCGCAGGACTTATGGTCGTGGTGTGCTGAATATGAGGTGCCTTTCTTTTACGCCAGCTCTGCTGCAACCTATGGTGGCGGTGAGCTGGGATATGACGATGCCAGCATTGAAAATCTACGCCCATTAAACGGCTATGGCTATTCCAAGCACTTTTTTGACCAGTGGGTATTGCAGCAAGTGGCACAAAAACAGGTGACACCACCCGCCTGGGCAGGCTTCAAATTTTTTAATGTCTACGGGCCCAACGAATACCACAAAGAGCGCATGGCCAGCGTGGCTTATCACACGTTTAATCAGTTTAGCGAAACGGGCACCATGCGTCTGTTTAAAGGCACCAAGCCGGGCGTGGAAGATGGCATGCAATTGCGTGACTTTGTCTACGTGAAAGACGTGGCGGATGTGATGGGCTTTTTTCTCGAAGCGGCATTAAAAAACAAACCGGTGGCCAATGCGATTTACAACATAGGCACTGGCCAGGCACGCAGCTTTAAAGACCTGGCAACCAGTGTGATGACTAGCATGGGCCGTGAACCCAACATCACTTACATTGATATGCCGCAAGACCTTCAGGGTAAATATCAGTACTTTACCCAGGCTGAGATGAAAAAACTGCGTGATGCAGGCTATAAAAAACCATTTACCACACTGGAAGAAGGCGTGAAGGACTACGTGCAGAACTATTTGCTGCAAGATGACCCCTACGCATAACCTCCTTCAGAGATTGTGAGCGATATGAATCATATTGAATACCTCAAAGGCGAACACGCTGCGCATATGGCGATGTTTCAGGCCCTGGAACCGTTGTTCCCATTGATTAGCGACGTGGGCAACCTGTTGCGAGACTGTATCCAGCGTGGTGGAAAAGTGCTGTTATGCGGCAACGGTGGCAGTGCAGCGGATAGCCAGCATATCGCTGCCGAAATCGTCGGCCGCTATAAAAAAGAGCGTAGAGGGTTGCCTTCTATTGCCCTGACTACCGATACATCCATCCTTACCTCCGTCGGTAATGATTATGGCTATGACTATATTTTCGCGCGTCAGGTGGAGGCTTTGTGCCGGCCGGAAGATATCTTGATTGGCCTGACCACCAGCGGCAACAGCGCTAACGTGGTACGCGCGATTGAAGCGGCCAATGAAATAGGTGCAACTACTATCGGCATGACCGGTGGCACAGGCGGCAAGCTCAACACCCTGTGCAAACACAATATTGTGGTGCCTTCCAGCGTAACTGCACGCATCCAAGAGGCGCATATTTTTATTGGCCATAGCTTGTGCGAGATTCTGGAGTCGTGATGAATCCGATGATTGCAAAACTGGTGCCGCATTTTGGCGAAAACCAACAACACGCGCTGGTGATTGGCGATGTGATGTTAGACCGCTACCTGATGGGTGAAGTCAACCGGATTTCTCCGGAAGCCCCGGTACCAGTGGTGCTGATTAAATCAGAACAGCAACGTGCTGGTGGAGCAGCCAATGTCGCTGCCAACCTCGCGCTGCTGGGAATACAGACGCGCATGATGGGCCTGCTTGGCAATGACAATGAGGGTAAACGGTTGCTGGCCGCGATGTCTGACTATGGCATTGATACCGCGGCGATGATCACAACCGCAGCGCGCCCGACCATTGCAAAAACCCGTATTTTGGGTGGGCATCAGCAAATGATGCGGCTAGACCAGGAAATCACTAGCCCTTTATCGGAAACTGAAACAGCACAAGTCACACAAGCGATTCAAACAGCGTTGCAACAAACCCCTGCGCTGATCATTCTTTCAGACTACGCAAAAGGCTTGCTCACTGAGCAAGTCTGCCAGCAAGTGATTGCCTATGGCCGTGCACACCGCATTCCGGTACTGGTTGACCCTAAAGGGCGCAACTATGACAAATACCGGGGCGCAACAGCGCTGACCCCAAACAAAAAAGAAACAGCTGAGGCGTGTGATACACCGGTCAATGACCCGGCGCTGATCGATAACGCGAGGTCGCTCAAAACGGCACTGGCATTAGACTTTTTAGCAGTCACACGTGGTGAAGAAGGCATCACGCTGATCACTGACCACACCGAACATTTGAGTGCGACGGCCAAGCAGGTATTTGATGTCTCTGGCGCAGGTGACACCGTGATTGCGACGCTTGCCGCTGGCTTGATGCATGGTTTAAGCCCGCTCGACAGCCTATCACTGGCGAATATTGCCGCTGGGGTGGTCGTCGGAAAAGTGGGAACTGTACCCATCACCAAAGCCGATTTAATAGATGCCATTGCGACGGCGCAAGGGAGCGAGCAGGCACACAAGGTAAGCGAATTACCTGATCTGCTACACAAAGTAGCGACCTGGAAGCAACAGGGCCAGAAAATTGTATTCACCAATGGCTGTTTTGACCTGCTGCATGCCGGACATGTGACCTACCTTGAAGGTGCAAAAAAACGTGGTGACCGGCTGATTCTCGGTCTTAATACCGACCGCTCAGTCTCTGCGCTAAAAGGCCCCACCAGGCCAGTCGTCAATGAACAAGACCGCGCCCGCGTATTGGCTGCGCTCGAATCGATTGATGCTGTCATTTTGTTTGATGAAGATACCCCATTAAACCTGATTAATGCGATTAAACCTGATGTCATCGCCAAAGGTAGTGACTACACCGCCGACCAAGTCGTGGGTGGCAAGGAAGTATTGTCCTGGGGTGGCGAGATCGCACTGATTGACCTGGTAGAAGGCCGCAGCACCACCAACCTGATCAAAAAAATGCACGCATGAACAAAATACTGGTGATGGGCCCATCATGGGTCGGCGACATGGTGCTGGCGCAAAGCCTGTTCAAACAACTCAAAATAGATCAGCCCGACTGCGAAATCACCGTCGCTGCACCTGCCTGGACCTTGCCCTTGCTGGAAAGAATGCCTGAAGTCGCACATGCCATCGCCCTACCCTTTAAACATGGTGACCTGGCCTTACGCGAGCGCTTTAAGCTAGGCCGTGAGTTAGCCACAAAAGGGTTTAACCAGGCGATTCTGCTTACCAATAGCCTGAAATCGGCCATTCTGCCCTGGGCAGCAAATATTCCTGTGCGCACTGGGTTCAAGGGGGAAATGCGTTATGGCCTGGTCAATGACATGCGTCCGCTGGACAAAACTGCTCTGAAGAAAACAGTTGAGCGTTTTGTGGCACTCGGGTTGCAAAAAAATGTGCAACTACCTCAGCAACTCCCGCAACCTGTCTTACTGGCAAACCGCGAGCATGCACAAACCCTGCTAGCCAAATTTGATATCCCGCAAACACAACAACCGATATTAGGCCTATGCCCTGGGGCAGAGTATGGCGAAGCCAAAAGGTGGCCGGCAGAATATTACGCCGAAGTCGCCAACCAGGCGCTGAAAAAAGGCTGGCAGGTCTGGCTATTTGGCTCTGAAAAAGACCAACCTGTCACAGCAACGATACAACAGCTCACACAACAACGCTGTATAGATCTGGCTGGGCGCACAAAACTCGGGGAAGCCATCGATTTAATGTCACTGTGCGGCACTATCATCAGCAACGACTCTGGCCTCATGCATGTCGCTGCCGCGCTCGACAGGAAACTGATCGCGATTTACGGTTCATCTGACCCCAAGCACACACCACCTATGCATCCGCAAGCAGTCGTTGAATATTTGGGGCTTTCATGTAGCCCATGTTTTGAACGCGTATGTCCGTTAGGACATTTAAACTGCTTGCGTCAGATAACATCCGCCAACGTCATTACACATCTTGTACCACGTCACCAGTGAAAGTCCCTGACATGTCTGCAAAATCACTCATGGGTTCGGATGCTAAATCGCTAAGCCTGAATGTCTGGCTTTGGCTTTATTTACTTATTGCCCTTTTCATCGCGATTAAAATCATGGCTAATGAGCATGGCTGGGTGAATAACGATTCATTACTATATTTTGAACAAGCCAGGCTGCTGGCGGCAAAAGAATGGGCTGCCGCATTTCAATTATTCCAATGGCCACTGTATGCAGGTTTAATTGCGCTCGTTCATGCCGTCAGCGGGCTGGAAATACAAACCTCCGCACAATGCCTCAACGCACTCTTTTTTGTGTTATTTGTCGCAGGTTTTCAACAATTACTACTGGTTTCTGGTGCAAAAGCACGTACTCTACACTGGGGAGTCTGGTTATTATTTTCAACGACTTATATCGTCGGTGATATTTTAGGCATGCTGCTACGCGATGAAGGATTTTGGGCAGCGTATGCCTGGGGATTGGTTTATTGGTGCAGATACGCCACGACACATCAACCGAAACAAGCGCTACTATTTCAACTATCAATGATTGTCGCCACCTTGTTCAGAGTTGAAGCCATTGCTTATCTGGTGGCAATTCCACTACTCTCGTTGATTGAACCCTCCGTGCCTTTTCGTCAAAAAATGCGTAGATGGTTAAGCAGTAACTTACTCATTCTCACGATAATGACAGCCTTAGGGATAGCTTTGTTAACAGGTGCACTGCAATCTCAACAATTGGGGCGGTTGCAAGAAGTGTTTTCACAACTGTCTGGTTTGTTTACAAATCGATTGGATGTGATGCATCAAAAAGCCGAAGTTTTAGGCCAGCAGGTATTGGGCAACTTGCTGGATGACTATGCAACCATCAGCTTATGGAGTTCATTGCTAATGATTATCCTGCTAAAAACATCAAAAGTGGCAGGTTACCCAACTCTACTTCTGTTGTTATGGCCCAAACACCGATGGTGGAATACTCTGAGCCGCCCTATGCAACAGTTAGCCCCGTACGTGCTGGTGACGGGCTTGATTGTCAGCACAGTGATTATTTTAAATACCTTTGTCCTATCAAGCCGTTACGTCGTGGCCAGTGGAATTGTCATGCTTTGCCTGGCAGCATTTTCAATTAGTCATTATGAGCGATACTGGCCGCGTTGGGCTGTGCGTCTGTTTATTTTGCTTCTTGCATTAATGGCCTTTAATAATATCTGGGACCATCATGCGATTGATCTGGATAGAGAGGCGGTGAATGCTGTCGCCAAAGTCAAAGCACAAGATGCTCGCATATTTTATGACACTGAAAATGCTAGGTTCTATGCCAAACAACCATTTATGAAACGTATTGATGGCTACACATTGTTAAAACAAGTGGCAGAAAAGGGACAGGTTGAAGATTACGATATTTACGTGATTAATCCCCATCACGATATACCGGAATATGAGTCATATGCAACGCAACTACTGCAAGCTCATCATTTTGTGGTTAAAGAAACGTTGTATGGCTGGCGCAAAAAGTCCAAGGCTTATATCTTTGTTAAGTCTAATCCGGTGCCTGGTAATACAGAATAATATCTCTAAAGCGCGTAAGAATAGATTGCACTTAATGGAGTTCAAAAACGCATGTCACTGGTAGCAAAAATATTAAAAAAGTGGCACTCGGGGATACGCCGTCTTCGCTTGGGTGACTCATTCAAGCATCAATATAACTGCCATCCCGATTTTGATTTAGTCCGTGGTGACACACATTGCATCGTGCAATGGAAAAAGCATCCATTGGCCACCATCCCTTTTGCGCACACGCTAAGCAAGACCGCGCATGGCCCATGTTGGATTGTAGCTTCTGGCCCCTCCCTAGCTGAGGTCGATTTAACAGAAATTGCGCAATATCCGACCATTAGTCTTAACTGCGCTATTAAGAAATTCCTCGATGCAGGCCTGACGCCAACACACAGTATTATCGTCGATCACCGAGTCTTTGAACGTCAGTGGCAATGCGTGGTGGATTCAATACAATCCTGCGCCCATTGCTTTTTCAGCTTTGAAGGTCTCAGTATTATTGCTGAACGTGCACCCGAATTGCTACAAGGTGGCAATATTTATCTGATTGAATCAGCAAGCAGAAAATATGGGGTCTCACGCGTAGACATCAAGCAATCCTTGCAACAGTTTCAACAAGACCCAGACATTTTACTGGCCCACGATCTCCTACCTTATTGCCGGGCGATTGGATTTAGCTACAACCTTGAAAAAGGTGTATTTGCGGGTAAAACCGTAGCCACTTGGGCGGTGCAATTGGCGTTCGGCTTAGGCTACAACGCCATCTACATTCTGGGTATGGATCTTGGCGGCACCGGCAAGACCCATTTTTACGCAGATAAAAACAATCCTTCACCGGACTTTTTGCGCTATTACGAACCGCATATCCGCGGATGTTTTGAGCTTGCCCGCGAAGCCAGTGAAAAAAGCGGTGTTAAGTTATATAATCTGTCGCAACAAAGCGCACTACCGGCGCATATTATTCCTAAAATCACCCTTACCGAGGCTTTGCAGCAAATAGACGAGAATATGTCCACGCTGAAATGACCAAGTTATGAAAATTATTATTCCATTACAAACCTGCTCAACGCGTATTCCACACAAAAACATTCGTCCTTTTTATAAAGACGACTCGTTATTTGATATCAAAGCCAAGCAAATCTTGACGTTTGAATCACCGGAAAACGTGTACGTATCGTCTGAGAGTACTGAGTTGGTCAAGCCTTTGTGTGACAAATATGGGTTTCATTTTATGCAGCGTGATGCCTCTCTCACGGGCAATAAAATCTACCAACCCGACCTGGTTAAAGCTTTGACTGATCCGCTACCGGGCGACGATGACATTATGTGGATACAGGTTACCTCCCCACTTTTCAACCAGTTTAAAGAAGCGCTGGAAGCATGGAAAAATGTGCGCAACGAATATGACTCACTGGTCGCAGTTAAACCGTTTAAAGGCCATTTACTGGATGTGAAGGGCAACCCGGTCAATTATGGCTTTGGCTATTGGCATAAAGTATCGCAAGACCTGCCAAAACTATATTCAGTGCTGTGGAGCCTGTTTATTCTCAAGCGTGAGACGGTCAACCGTTTTCACTACCATATCGGCGTGAACCCATATTTATTCGAGACTAACCACATGGTGGTTGATATTGACTATCACGAGGACTTTGAACTGGCCGGCATGATTTATACGAAGCTACATGGAACAATTTAGTACAAGAATCTGTTTATTTTTCGATAAATCATACGCTTGAGATTACTGAAGTTTAATTTAAAAATCTTCTTGCTCAAGCTAATATCACTAATGTCGGTATAGAATTGGTATGCGATTTGAGGGTCTACCAAAAGGCAGTTTATTTTGGGTTGAAGGATTTTCCGATAATAATCATCGATACTCACTCCAGAAGTCGGTGCTTCATCTAAAATCTTCCTGTAAACAGAGTGACTAATGATCATGCCATGAGTCAATGTAATACCGTGACCTTTTAAGATGTTTTTATTAATTTTTCTCACTTTTGATTTTCGATGTAAGTTGCCTCCTAGGTAAATTACATCCCAAGCGACATCTTGTAATTGAACTTCCAATTTTTGCATGATCTTCTTAAAATGAGGTTCTATTTCGCAGTCATCTTCAAGAACAACAACTGATAAAAGCCCTTTTTCCGAGGCCATTGAAATGATACCCAGATGACTTTGCAAACATCCCCAAGCCGCTTTTACACAATATTCAACATTGTCCTTCTCAATATCTTTTTTTAATTTCCCAGAAATTGTTTTGACAAAGTTTTCAGGCAAATCTTTAATATCAAAAGATTGTGCTGAAATTGCAGGATATCTTTCGAAGTGACCTAATTCAAAACGCTCCAACTGTTTACTCATCCTTTCCCAGCGATCTGAGCGCGTATTTAAATTAATAACGTAACCATTACTGAGTAACAAACTTTTTCCTCTCTATAAAACCCTACCTTGATCGATCTTTTTTAAGTACTTTAGCCTTAAAGAAATTGCTC
>CAKZJM010000300.1 GCA_936943315.1 uncultured Methylophilus sp.
CAACTGTTGGCCGAAACAGAGGTGACAGTGATCACCGACGCCCCGGCACAAGCGTTGCAATATTTCGGTCATGTGGCGCGGTTATCCTTGCCAGCACATGATATTGAGGCCTCTTTGCTGCTGGGGGCTGATGGCGGGCGCTCATGGGTACGTGCGCAATGCAGTGTCAATGTGCAGCAGGTAGATTTTGCCCAAACCGCCTTGGTCACAAACTACCGTGCCGAGCGGCCACATGGCAATATCGCCCGCCAGTGGTTTGGCGAGCACGAAACGCTGGCTTTGTTGCCTATGCCGCAGCAACAGGTGTCTCTGGTCTGGGCATTGCCGCAAGCGGTGTCTGCTCAAAAGCAGGCATTGTCAGCGGCTGATTTAGCCGCCGAAGTGGAGTCACGTTGCGCCCATGTGTTAGGTAAGTTAACCCCCAGTGGTGAGGTGCTGGCATTCCCGCTGCAACAAAACACGGCCGACACCATGACATTGCCGCATGTGCTGCTGTTAGGCGATGCTGCACATCAAGTGCACCCCATGGCGGGGCAAGGGGTGAATTTAGGCTTTCAGGATGTACAGGCACTTTGTCAGCACATTGCAACATTGCCGGCTATCAAGCCTATTGGCGATACGCATTTTTTAAAGCATGTCATGCGGACGCGGCAGTTGGATATTTTGAAAATGCATGCACTGACACGTGGGCTGGATGGCTTGTTCGCCCGCCCGCAAGCCGCTTGGACGCATGCCGCCCTGTTAGGCTTACGTGGGGTGGAAAACAGTGCTATGCTTAAACGTTTTTTAATTCGTACAGCTACCCAGGCCTGATTATTCAGGGTGAGTGCTGTCACTATTTGTGAAAGAGTCAGTGATGAAAAAAATGATCGGTCAATCGGTGAAGTTAAGCTTGGCTGCCTTGGCCGCACTTTGGTCTTTGAGCAGCGTTGCCGATGAGGCCAGCCTGAAAAAAACAATTGAAGCCGCGTATCCAAAATTCAAGGTCGATAGCGTCACCAAAACCCCTTACAACGGCTTGTACGAAGTCTTCATGGGCGGACAGATTATTTACACGGATGAAAAATTCAGCTTCCTGATTGCCGAAGGCCGCCTGGTGGATCCGAAAACCAAGAAAGACCTCACTGGCGAGCGCATGGACGAGCTGACCAAAATTGACTTCAATAGCCTGCCGTTAGACCAGGCGATTAAAGTGGTGAAAGGTAATGGTAGCCGTAAGCTGGTGGTGTTCTCAGATGTCGATTGCCCGTTCTGCAAGCGTCTGGAGCAAAAAGAGCTGACCAACATTAACGATGTGACGATTTACACGTTTCTGTATCCGATTGAGCAGTTACACCCTGACGCAGCGAATAAATCGCGTAGTATCTGGTGTGCCAACAATCGTGTGAAAGCCTGGCAAGACTGGATTTTGAATAATAAACTGCCTAGCACGACAGCCAAGTGTGAAGTACCGTTAGAAAAAGTGGGTGAGCTGGCGCATAAATATGGTGTCAATAGCACGCCGACCATGTTCTTTGAAAACGGCAAACGCATGCTGGGTGCGCAGCCTTACGATGAAATTGAAAAGTCATTACAAGCTGCAAAAAAGACCATGTAATTCACTTCACGGTATAAAAAAAGGGGCTTTAAAAGCCCCTTTTTGTTTGGCTTACACTTTTTTAACCACCGCCACTGACCACCTTGCCCATTTTAAAGATAGGCATATACATGGCTACCACCAGGCCGCCAATCAGCACGCCAAGCACAACCATGATCACGGGTTCCATCAGGCTGGAAATCGCGGCGACTGCATCATCGACTTCACCTTCATAAAAGTCAGCCACTTTGGTCAGCATGCCATCAAGAGAGCCTGATTCTTCACCAATCGCCGTCATCTGGATCACCATATTGGGGAATACATTGGCGTTTTGCATGGAGACCGTCAGGCTGGTGCCGGTACTGACTTCGCTTTGAATCTTTTTGGTGGCGTCGAAATACACTTTGTTGCCCGACGCGCCCGCCACTGAATCCAGTGCTTCAACGAGCGGCACACCGGCAGCAAACATGGTGGAGAGGGTGCGGGCAAACCGCGCAATGGTCGCTTTACGGATCAACTCACCAAAAATAGGCAGCCGCAACATCAAACGGTCCATGGTGGCCTGCATTTTTTCGGAACGCTTCCAGGTGTAAAAAAAGAACCAGAAGCCAAACCCCATCGTGCCGAAAATAGCCCACCACCATTTCACGAAAAAGTCAGATAAATTAATGACCACCACTGTCGGTCCCGGCAGGTCTGCGCCAAAACTGCTAAACAGCTCTTTAAAGGCGGGCACTACAAAAATCATGATGACGGCGGTGATCACAAACGCCACTACGATAATGGAAATCGGATACACCAAGGCTGACTTGATTTTGCTTTTGATCGCCAGAATCTTTTCTTTGTATGTCGCCAGTCTTTCTAGCAAATTATCGAGGATACCTGCCTGTTCACCTGCGCCAACCAGGTTGCAAAACAGCTGGTCAAAATGCAGCGGATACTTGCGGAAGGCCGCGCTCAGACTGCTACCGGTTTCAACATCGGCCTTGATGTCGCCCAACAGTTTTGACACGGCAGGATTGTGGTGACCTTTGCCAACAATATCAAACGCTTGTAGTAATGGCACACCGGCTTTCATCATGGTCGCAAGCTGGCGCGTAAACAGCGTCACATCTTTGTCAGTCACTTTGCCTTTGGTGACCAGTGCGCTCTGCTTCTTGACCTTGGTGATGGTAATGCCCTGGCGGCGCAAGGTGGCATTGACCACCGCTTCGCCATTGGCGCGCATTTCGCCCTTGACCAGCTTGCCTTTGCGGTCTTTGCCTTCCCACTGATACACGGATTGTTTAATGTTGCTATTCGCCATAAAGTGATCTTAAAAAAATGTGTCAGTGGGTTATTCGTTGGTCACGGCTTCAACCTCTTCAATCGAGGTTAAACCTTGCTTCACCTTGAGCAGGCCAGACTCACGCAAATCCTTGACGCCTTCACGTTTGGCCTGGGCGGCAATATCCATCGCATTGCCATGAGACATAATAATACGCGCCATTTCTTCACTCATGGGCATGACCTGGTAAATGCCGACCCGGCCCTTATAGCCGTTGTTACAATGCTCACAGCCACCTTCTTTGGGGCCATATAGTTGCCAGCTACCGTCCAGGTCAGCTTCTGTGAAGCCGACATTCAGCAAGGCTTCTTGCGGGACATTCAAGGGCACTTTGCAGTGTTTGCACAAGCGCCTTGCCAGACGTTGCGCGGTAATCAAGGTCACGGCGGAGGCGATGTTAAAAGGCGCGACGCCCATGTTCAGCAACCGCGATAGGGTAGTCGGTGCATCGTTGGTGTGTAAAGTGGATAACACCATGTGGCCTGTCGATGCGGCCTTAATGGCCATGTCAGCCGTTTCCAGGTCACGAATCTCACCAATCATGATGATGTCAGGATCCTGGCGCAAAAACGACTTGAGCGCTGCGGCAAAAGTCAGGCCTTGTTTGTCATTCACGTTGACCTGATTGATGCCAGACAATGGGATCTCAGCCGGATCTTCTGCCGTTGATATATTCACCTCAGGATTATTCAGCAGATTCAGGCAGGTATACAACGACACTGTCTTGCCTGAGCCTGTCGGCCCGGTCACCAACACCAAGCCGTAGGGCCGGTGGATGGCTTTGAGCAGGGCGTCCTGCTGCTCAGGTTCATAGCCCAGCGCTTCAATGCCTAATGTTGCACTGGTCGGGTCCAGAATCCGCATCACAATCTTTTCACCGTGGATGAGTGGCAGGGTGCTGACACGAAAATCGATGGTGCGCGTTTTACTCATGATGAGTTTCATGCGCCCATCTTGCGGAATCCTTTTCTCGGAAATATCCAGGTTAGAAATCACCTTGATGCGCGAGGCCAGCTTTTCCTTGATCGCCAATGGCGGCTGCGACATGTCTCTTAACACACCATCAATCCTGAATCGGATACGGTAAAACTTCTCGTATGGCTCAAAGTGCAAATCTGAGGCACCCATGTTAATGGCGTCCATCAAGATTTTTTGCAGGAATTTAACCACCGGCGCATCATCTACTTCCTGCTGGATTTCAACTTCCGGTTCTTCAGCCGAGCCATCCAGGCCCAGGTCAAAATCGTCATTGCCCGTATTCAGGCTAGACATGGTAGTGTCTTTGGACTCGACGATTTTATCTATCCATTTGCCTAGCTTGTCATCTTCCACCACCACCGGGAACAAGGTCGCGCCCATCTGAAACTGGATGGTATCCAGCGAGTGCAAGTTGGTGGGGTCAGAAATGGCAATGTAGGCAACATTGCTCTTTTGTTGCAGCAGCATGACGCGATGCGACTGCATCAGTTTGATATCTATGCTTTTGTCCGGCAATGATTCCTGGTTGAGAGCATCCAGATCAAAAAATGGAAAACCAAATGCACTTGAGGCCGATTGCGCAATATCCCGCGAAGAAACTTTTTTATGAGCCAGCGCCGCCGCCAGAAAAGTGATTTTCTGGGCGTGCGATTTTTCTTGCAATGCGGCGGCTTCTTCTTCACTCATGAGCGAAGATTGAACCAGCATGCGTGCAATGCCGCCGAGTTTTTTTGTACTTTCCACTGCTGCCATAAACGTCTTTAAAGGCCTCTGCTAACCCGTGAAATAAGTGGGTTAATTGACTGAAATAACGATACTTTTCACTTTAGTATATGTTTTGCCGAATAAAATCAAATTGCAGAAAAGACGGGCTCTCGTGCAGCATTTATGCAAATTTAAACTGGATTTTTTAGCTTTCGTTAAAAGATACAAAAATGCGCTTGACATTTAAATAATGCTCACTTATAAATTCTTAAGGCGTTTGGGTTCAGGTTTTTTGTAGCCGTCTTTAAGTAAAGCAAAGCTTGTTTATTGCGACTTGAGTGCTTGAGACAAACTTTTGGGGCGCCTCCCTGTTAAGTAAAAAAGTAAGGAAGTAAAATGGCAACAGGTACCGTAAAGTGGTTCAATGATTCTAAGGGTTTTGGGTTTATTACTCCGGATGATGGCGGTGACGATTTGTTCGCGCACTTTTCCGCAATCGTTGAGTCTGGATATAAGAGCCTAAAAGAAGCTCAGCGCGTATCCTTTGATGTGACTGAAGGTCCTAAAGGCAAGCAAGCAAGCAATATTCAAAAAGCATAATGATTGTTTAGGGGCACCAAATGCAAACGGCTCGCACTGGCGAGCCGTTTTTTTTATATCGTCACGATATTGTCGTCACTATGGTGACGACATTTTGATTAAGACATTTGCTTGATGATTTCATCCCCAAATTCAGCGGTGCCGACTTGAGTAGCGCCTTCCATCTGGCTGCTGAAATCACCGGTGACGCGCTTGCTGGCAATCGCCTTGGCAACGCCATGGAGGACCAGGTCAGCTGCTTCAACCCAACCCATGTGACGCAACATCATTTCAGCGGACAAAATCAGTGAGCTTGGGTTGGCCAGGTTTTTACCAGCAATTTTAGGGGCCGTGCCATGGGTGGCTTCAAACATGGCCACGGTATCGCTCAAGTTCGCCCCCGGTGCAATGCCGATCCCACCGACTTGTGCGGCCAGGGCGTCACTCATGTAGTCGCCATTGAGATTCAATGCCGCCACCACGTCGTAATCTTCCGGATGCAGCAGGATTTCTTGCAGGAAGGCGTCCGCGATACAGTCTTTGATGACAATGCCGTTAGGCAGTTTGCACCATGGGCCACCGTCAATCAACTCGGCACCAAATTCTTCTTTGGCCAGTTGATAACCCCAGTCACGGAAGCCACCTTCGGTGAACTTCATGATGTTGCCCTTGTGGGTGATGGTCACCGATTTGCGGTTGTTATCAATCGCGTACTGGATCGCTTTGCGGATCAGGCGCTTACTGCCATCGATAGAGACAGGCTTGATGCCGATGGAAGACGCTTCAGGGAAACGGATTTTTTTGCGTACACCCATGTCGCTCAAGAAGTTAATGACCTTCTTCACTTCTTCGGTCCCCGCCGCCCATTCGATGCCAGCGTAGATGTCTTCAGTGTTTTCACGGAAGATCACCATGTCGGTTTTTTCAGGATGCTTGACCGGGCTGGGCACGCCGGTGAAGTACTGGATAGGGCGCAGGCAGACGTATAAATCAAGCTCTTGGCGCAAAGTCACATTCAATGAGCGGATGCCGCCGCCGACTGGCGTGGTCAGCGGGCCTTTGATAGAGATGACGTAATCTTTCAATACTGCCATGGTTTCGTCTGATAACCAGGTGTCTTTGTCATAGACAGTGGTCGATTTTTCACCCGCGTAGACTTCCATCCATGAAATTTTGCGTTTGCCGCCATAGGCTTTTTCAACGGCCGTATCCACCACTTTGATCATGGGGGGCGTAATGTCGACGCCTATGCCATCGCCTTCGATAAACGGGATAATAGGTTGGTCGGGAACATTTAGGGTATTATCAGCATTGACGGTGATTTTGCTGCCAGTGGCGGGCACCTTGATTTTAGACATAGCACTTTCCATGTTATTACTGTTTAACAAACCTTTTAACGTCGTTTGCCAGTTCACTCCTCATGAAAAGCACGCGACACTCAAAGACTATATTCCGATTCCCAACGTATATGCTGCCGGGCGGTTAGATACTGATTCTGAAGGATTGCTTATTTTAACCGATGATGGTGCATTACAACATCGTTTAAGTCATCCCAAGCATAAACAGGTCAAAACCTATTGGGCACAAGTCGAAGGTGCTCCTACACAAGCAGAATTGATGCCATTGCAGCAGGGTGTGAATTTGGGCGACTTTGTCACCCAGCCGGCACAGGTCAAAATCATCGCTGAACCTGACCATTTGTGGCAACGCGACCCACCGATTCGTGAACGCAAACATATTCCCACCACCTGGCTGGAGATTAAAATCAGCGAAGGCAAGAACCGCCAGGTGCGGCGAATGACGGCCCACGTAGGCTTTCCGACCTTGCGCTTGATCCGTTATGCGATTGGCCCATACACCTTGGACGGAATCTTGCTTGGGCAATATCAAGAAGTCAGTTTAGTAAGGTAAATCATGAAACCCGTAGTGATATTCAGGCACGCTTGCTGCGAGGGTGCCGGTTATTTAGGCACTTTTTTAGCGCGAAATGCTATTCCATGGTGCGAAGTGCGTATCGATAAAGGTGAAACCGTGCCTGCTTCAGTCGACGAGTATAGCGGCGTGGTGCTGATGGGCGGCCCCATGAGTGTCAACGATGACTTGCCATGGATACCGCCATTGCTGCAATTAATCCGTGAGTCAGTTGAGAAAGATGTGCCGTTGCTGGGGCACTGCCTGGGCGGGCAGCTCATCAGTAAAGCATTGGGCGGCGTAGTCAGCAAAAATCCGGTCAAAGAGATTGGCTGGGGCCAGGTGCAGGTGGTCGATCATCCACATGCGCGTGAGTGGTTTGGTGACCTGCAAGGCTTTAACAGTTTTCACTGGCATGGGGAAACCTTTACCGTACCGGCAGGCGCCACGCATGTATTATCCAGCCCGTATTGCGCCAACCAGGCTTATGTCATGGGCAAACACATCGGTTTACAGTGCCATATTGAAATGACACCGGAGATGGTCAAGGTGTGGACAGAGCAATGGAAGAACGACATTGCCACTTCTGCCGCCAGCCCCGCCGTGCAGCCTGCGGAAATCATGCTGGCTGGTGTAGAGGCTGATTGCGAAGTGCTGCATGGCGTAGCAGATAAAGTCTACACACGCTGGATTCAGGGCCTGGTGGCGTAAGGATTTATTGTTCAGGTTGCTGACCTGTGGGCGGCAGTTTGTGCAAGGCATAACGGCGTTGTTTATAGCGGTTATATTGCCATAAGTATTGTGCCGGGCATTGCGCTACCTGTCGTTCAATCGCCTGGTTGAGTAAAGCAGGTGTGCTGATATCTGCCACACGCGTCAGGTGAATCGCATATCCTTTGCCTGCCGGCAACCGTTCGCCAAAAGCCATCACAATCACGGCCTCTGCCTTGCTGGCCAGTTTGCTTGCCAGGCCCATGGTATAGGCGGGCTTACCGAAAAAATCAGCCCATTCTCCTTCACCTTGCCTGGGTATCTGGTCGGGCAAAATACCGATCGCCTGCCCTGACTTCAATGCTTGCAATAGCTTCTTCACGCCGCCCGCGTTGGCAGGCGCCATGTCCACTGTCCCCTTTTGCCTGCCTTTAACCACCAGTTCACTCAATAGCGCCATTTTGGGCGGGCGATAAAGCACGGTGATGGGTGCGCGGTCACCATAATAAATCGAAGTGATTTCAAAGCAACCCAAATGAGGTGTGAGGAAAATCAGCCCTTTGTGTTGAGCCTGGGCTTCAAGCACAT
>CAKZJM010000301.1 GCA_936943315.1 uncultured Methylophilus sp.
GTCAACTTTTAAGGCAAATTCATCTATAAGTGCCATGATCATCCTGACCGTACTATTTATTAAACCCCTAAAGTTATCTTCGAAGTCGTGCTGAAGTTAAGATGATTTGAGCATGACTAGATTAACTTCAAACCTCTATTTCTTACCTTTTAAATAGGTTTTTTTAAAGGTGAGAAATAATCAATCTAAACATCTGAAGCCTTTTTTCATCATCCATCACCCCAATTTCAGCTTCACTTTTCGCAAGTATACTCAGCGCCTTTTTTTCAATCTCGTCTTTGCGGCTTTCGTCGAAACTTTTTTCCTCATTCGGGCTTAAGGTCCCAAACAGTATGTAGTGAATATTCATGCCTAGCCTAGAAAGCGCGTCCAGATATTTAAGTGTGGGCAAATTAATACCTTTTTCGTACTGAAATTGTGTGGCCTTACCAATCCCTAGCTTGTCGGCAATAGTCTCCTGAGTGAAGCCACGCTTTTTACGCTCCTCTTTTAGGCGCGCACCTATTCCGTCTTGAAGTGTTAGCATCAGAGTAAATATTGTTCCTGTACAGATGTTCAGTGATTATTATACATTTGTATAATATTTTTCATATATATAAATAATTTATTGGTGTTGTTATATTTATATGTTCTTTTGTTATGGTGATAATATGCCTCTTATTAGGTATATTACTGGGTTAGGATTTAAAAACCACTTAAAGTGTACTCTGTAGTTCACCTTCAATATTGAGGTCAGGTGCAGCCGAAACCAAAGACGAAGGCGTTTAAGATAAAGCTCTAGAAGAAGAGAAAGGATAGTTTCATGACATAAAAAAACCGGAGTCATCATTTAAGAATCATCCGGCTTCTTACCGCTTGCGCGGGGATACAGCTTCGACAAAGTCAGTATCTCTCAGTGGGTGGGCGAAGTCAAGGCTTTCTATTGCCTAAATATTCGCATCTATACATTGGGAGTTTTCATGAAAAGTCACCCTAAGGACGGCGCTCGACCTGCGCGGTCGTTGCACAAGTCTGCACCTCATCGCACTGTTGGAGGAATCCAAGTTAACGGCATTGCCGTTGAGTATGAGTCATACAATGAACGCAATGCGATTCTCTTGCTAGCGATTTGCCATGACGTAATACAGATCAATAGTCAGCCAATTAGATTGAGCTATATCGATGAAAAAGATCGCAGTCGATATCAGATCCCTGATTTTGAAATCGTGACAAGCGATGGAGGTGTTTACTATTTAGAGATTAAAGCGATTGAGAATCTCCTTCAGCCTGACAATCTTCAGAAGTACAGCCTCATTGCGAAGGCTTACATCAACCAACAACTTGCCCTGAAATTTCTGACCAATATACAGATCGAGCAAAAACCATTATTTGATGCAGCCAAGTTGCTATTTCGGTATCACAACTTTCCGGTGAGCACTCAGCTTATCCAGCAAGCGAACTTAGTTCTGGCAAATGGTGGGATGAGTATTCGAGACTATCTTCAAGCCAGCGGTAATCAATTACGTGATATTTATGCACTCATTGCGCAGAGACACATTGCTTTTGATTTAACCAGACCGTTGAACTTGAGCTCCTCCATCAGTTTACCCAATCAGCCATATGAGGGAGTTACCTTTGAAAAGATTGTATCCTCAACCCGGTATGGTAATTTTCTGGAAAGGTTGGCTGTGGGTCATGTCCAGGCAGATCAATCACTCATGGCAACTGCGAAGGGTTGGAGACAGATTAATAACCGTCCTCAGCTTTGGGGAGTGGTCGGAGGCTTTAGCGAGCTACCGCCTCTACGTGATGCCAATTCGGGAGAGTTCTATCGAAGCCCTGGCCGCAGACGAGATTCTGCACCTGGTCAAAATAATCAAAACGTTAATTTCGACTGAGGGGCCAGGATGCGGCAGTTCCAAATTGCAAAAGGCCTTGTTATCAACACCAATGGTCAGGTCTACGAGTACACCGATAGATCGCTAGGGGAGCTTTATTTTCAGTCACCTGAGAATGGTCAACGAATTATTATCAAAGAGACAGATTTCTTCTCATCAGTAGAAGATGGCACCATTCATGTCTTAAATAATCAGTCCTCCCCCAAAACACTTCTCACTGATGGCTTAGAACAAACCACCACGCCACTGATTGTCGATATAGGAGATAAGTATGTGAAGCAGTTACAGTGGAAATTACATTATGTCCATGGCATACAAAAGGCTGGCATCAGTCGTGGATGCCGTGAAAAAATCAAAAACGAAATCCCTAAACTCGCCGCAAAGATAAATGATGCGTCTCCTCCATCTCCATCCGCCGTTCAGGTCTGGTTACTAACTTATCATCGAGCTATCGATCCGAATCTACAACTTGTCAGTAAGAATGCCTATAGAAAGCGGGTAAATCAGATCGATTCTGACAGTGAGTTATTCTTGCAAGATCGGATTCAGCTCCATTACGCCCAGTTGACTCGCCCAAGTATCGCGGATGCCTATCGGCAATATCTGCGTGCTTTGAAGCTTGAAAACAAAAGTCGTTTGGCTGAGGGTCGTATTGAGTTATACCAAGTATCAGATAGGACCTTCTTTAACCGTATTAAGCAATTACCCCAGAAAGAGCTACTCATTGCAAGATATGGTTATGAAGTTGCACGCAAGCAGTTGAAAGTCAGTCAGGGTCATCTCCCTGCCGATTATCCATTAGATGTGGTCGAAATTGATCATACCTTGATGAACCTTTATGTTGTCGATGATGTTTCCTATCTGCCACTAGGCCGACCCTGGATTACAGCAATCAAAGATCGACATACAAATGTGTTACTGGGATTCTATATTTCATTTCATGCCGGTGGTTTGCAGTCTATTTTTGGCGCTATCAAACACTCGCTTCGCTCACACCAATACGCTTTTGATAAATGGCCGGAATTAGAAAATGGCTGGACAGCGTTTGGCCTGGGAACTATTTATTGTAGTGATAGAGGCGCAGATTTTATGTCACAGCAATACTGGCGAGCATTGTTAGATTTGGGTGCCAGTTATGAACTCTGCGAACGTAGAACTCCATGGCTCAAAGGTTCGATTGAAAGGTTCTTTCTGACGCTAGAGCGTACCTTTTTTGAAACCTTGCCTGGCAAGACTTTTAACAGTTTGGCTAATCGCAAAGATTATGATCCCAGGCAGCATGCTGTTATCCGTTTTTCTACACTTGTATTTTTAATGCATAAATGGGCGGTTGATTATCACAATGTCACGCCACACTCGCGCAAGCTAGCTACTCCGATAGAGCTTTGGAATGAGGGGGTCGGCTTTGCGCCACCGCCGCTTCCGGCTTCGACGCAATCCCTAGATATTATTTTGGGCGAGCGACATCAAGGGGTTGTCAGGAATGAGGGCATTCAATACTTAGGACTGCATTTTGCAGATAGTGGGCTTCAGGATCTGGTTGATGAGCTCGGGCGTGGTTTTACTGCTGAATTTATCGTGAATCCTGAAAATATCGGCTATATCCATTTAAAGCACCCCCGTACAGGGCAGTACCAGCGCGTCAATTGTACTCGGCCTGATTATTCCCATGGCCTGACACTATTCCAGCATAAGTATCTCAGGCATGAAGCTAAGATTCATTCAAAGAACAATCACTCCATAGAGCAGCTTTTTGATGTTCGATCTGTGATCGAGGACAAAATCAAAGAAGATATTGCACTGAAGGATTCTGCGCATAAAAAACAACTTGGCCGAATTGCAGCAATTAACTCGAATGCCGTTCTGGATAAGCAAACACGCTCCACTTCTGCAGTGTTTGCGAATGTACAGCGAAGCAAAAAATTGATTGATGACGGAAATTCTTCTGCATCTCCATCTCCGTTTACAAACGTTCCTCATTATCAGTGGGAGTAAAAGTGATGATCGGATTGTTTGATAACCAGCCCTCTCTAAGGTTTAACCATCGTGTCGAGAAGTTTGATCGTCAAAATGTTCTTAATGGCACTCCTGCTGAGAAGTTTGCGTTTATGGAAAACGTAACAGTACCTATAAACAGTTTTCAGAATGCGCGCGACTTTATTGATGCCCTTTTGATGAGAACTAAACGGTCTAAGCGTCCCGGCGGATTATGGATTATTGGTGAAGGAGGTGTAGGTAAGAGTTTTATTTTAGCGGACTTGATGAGTCGCTATCCAACAATAGATACCGATGTGGCAAGAATTACTCCTGTGTTAGGAATCAGCTTTGAAGAGCGCCCTTCAGTGTCATCCATTTTAATTGAGTTGCTGATTCAGCTTGGTCAGGATCCCCAGTTGATTCATTACCGACGTAATTCTGATTTGCAGCGCATGTTAATTGAAGCGCTGAAAAGCTGCGGCACAATGGTTATTTTCTTTGATGAAGCACACCATATTTGGCTTACGGCGAGGACCAGAAAGAATGCTGATCGCTTGGGTGGTGTATTGGGTGACTTTTTGAAGCAGTTATACGATAAAACCAATGTTGCCTTTATTTTCTGCGGCACTCCTGGTTTGGTTGAGATATTTAAAGAGGATGCTCAGGCCAATACGCGTTGGTCAGGTACCTTGCTACTTAAGCCTTTTAATTTCGACTCGGTCTTTATTGGCTTGTTAAGGTCACTTGACGCGGCCGCTCCGTTAAAGGAGTTGTGCATGCTCGCGGAAAACTATGGCGAAAAACTATATAAATCGACACGAGGTAATTTTCGATTACTAAAGCGACTGCTTGCAGAAGCAATCTATATCGCCGCAACAAGAAATGCTGATAAATTAAGTTTGGAACATCTTGCAGAGGCGCATTTCGGGGTTTTTTGCGATCAGGAGAACCCATTTAAATGACTACCCCTGTCCGCTTGTTTCATCGTATGGAGCCCTCAGTTGGCGAGAGCGCAGCTGGCTTTTTGATGCGGGTTTCCCATTTAAATGGATTGCAGTCGTCCGCTGAGTTACTTAAGTATGTGACTGGAAGTGAGTCGGCGACTGTGCAGCATCAATATATCCCTGAGCTGGCTTATTTTTGCAGAAATACAATCGATGAAATGCTCCAACTTTCAGGTTATGAAAAATGGGTCAATGCAGAGCCACGTTGGTCATTACAATCAGAATGGATAACTAAGTCAGTCTTTGTGCAAAGTCGACTTTCCAAAGTTTGCACTCTATGTTTAGCAGAGTCACCTTTTATACGTGCCTTATGGAGCTTGAGTTTTTACAATCATTGCGCTTGGCATGACTGTCAACTGATTGATCGATGTCCCGGTTGCAAACGACTATTGCAATGGGACAGGCGCCGCCCAGAGTATTGTAGTTGTCGGCATTCTTTGTCCAGTGCGGACGTTATAAGCTTGCATGGTAATAGTTTGTTACTGTCAAAAGCGATTGCCTTCAGGCTGACTGGTGACGCTTCTCTTTTAAGTACCGTCACGAACAAAAAGCTCTTTGAGCAATTGATAGGGTTGAGTGTCGATGGGATGTGTAAATCGATCTGGTTCCTAGGACATTGCCTTCCTGATTTGGGGCAGCATTCAACAGGTCATGGTAGAAAAAAGCCAGCTTTAGAGGCCTTCGAGTTGATGTTGGATAAAGCTTTTTTCAACTTGGGCAATTGGCCGGATGCAGTTGGACAGCAATTGGAAAAGCTCGTGTTCGAGCAATTACAGCCAGAGTTCTCTGCGGTGGCATTTCACTATCTTCTAAGACCCCTGGATCACTATCTCAAAACTAGCCTGGATAGTGCAGAGCTTGCTTTTATTGGTCACGTTTACGAGCAACATTTACAGAAAATCTGGCGCAGATTTGGCAAAAAGAACACCGGTTCTCGCTATGAAAAACAATTGATTCTGGATTTTTGAATATGCTCATTAGACCAGATAGGCGTGTTTTACTTGCGCAGCAACGATTACAGAAAATTCATCCTGAAGTAGATTTTTCTGCGATACAACATCGATTACTTGGCATGCCACCAGTCATGGAGAGCGAGGTGTTTAGCTCGTGGATAGCGAGAGGGTTACACACAGGCATCATCAAGAGAAAGCAGATTCGCGAATTGCTCAATTTTTCTTCTGCTTTTTATCTCGCAGATACTCAAGCAAATCGATTTAATCTGCCTGATCTGACAATGAGGTTTAATCTGGGAGCGAGTCACCTATTGCCAAGCATGTTTATTTTTAACGAAGCTGTGTTGAGCCTTTTTCAATTATTGAGCATAACAACCAATGTCATTGAGAAGTCTCCCATTTATCGTTTTTGTCCGCAATGTTTGAGTGAGGATGAAATGCCTTATATGTGTAAGTTCTGGCGATATGCATTCTCATATGTCTGTCAAAAACATGGCTGCTTGCTTATGGAGAGGTGTCCAAGCTGTCAATTGACAATTGATCCAGAAGCTTATGATTCGCGCTCGGCTAGGAATACTAAGCTTTCAATATATCTTCAATGTGCTCATTGCTACTCAATGTTGTATCCATCCAAATCTGTTCAGATCAGTGATCGCTTATTGGATATTTTATTTTGTGCTCAGAACATCTTGATAGATAGAATGGGCAAGCATCTGCCAATTAGCGATTATCTGATGCAAGTGAGCTATCCAATTAAGAAAGAAACTCATCAGCTTTATATCGGCATCCATGGTCAAAAACTATTTGATGATTCTCCAGGAAAGATTCAATCATTATTTAAGCGCCAAGGTCTTTTTAATACGACGCATTGGTACCCGTCAAAAACAATCTTTGTTGTAAATGCAACTTCAAAGTTAAAAGCGGCTGAACGCTGGATATTATCTAGTATGCGCTAGATGTAATCGTTCAAGTTGAATTATTGAGGAGATAACTGTGGGTATTGAAAGCTATACATTTAACGTGATTTGGTCTGAGGAGGATGCGGAGTACGTGGGCCTTTGCTCAGCATTTCCATCTTTAAGCTATTTGGCCAGCGCAAAAGAAGACGCGCTGGCAGGTATTCAATCGTTGGTGGCAGAGATCGCTCTCGATTTGGTGACTGATCACTAATAGCTAATTGAAATGCTTGCTCTGTGTCCTCATGGGAACAATGGTCGCCACGGTTAAGTATTCGATCTCGCAAACCCTGTGTAAATTAGTTAGTTATTAGTAGACGATCTATATGTGGTTGACTGCAGTTGCTGTGACTGATTCATTATTGTCGATTGAAATACTGCAAAAATTGAAAACATATACACCATGGCAAATGGTATCAATAACAAACTCTTTTTTGTGCCATTAACAGGACGGATAAGCTTTTCAACTCCATGAATCATATTCCAGGTAAATAGAAATAAACC
>CAKZJM010000302.1 GCA_936943315.1 uncultured Methylophilus sp.
GCCATGGGCAGTGACTTTTTCCAGTTCCAGGTCGTAGGGGGTTCCTTCCTCCCTGCAGGCCTTGAGCGCATCAGCCATCACCGGCTGCGACTCTGGCACAAACATATTCATGCCTTCTTCAACAGTAGGGGAGTATCCAGGCGGCATGTCATGTAACGCGGCCACCTCGTCCGACCAATCAATGCGGTTGGCTTTCAGGTCAATCACCCATCCGCCGATTTTGGCCACACTGCCCGCCACTTTCAGCAGGTATTCGGCCTGTGTCCGCCGGTCGATCTCGTTTTGCAAGGCCTGCGTGCGGTGAATCACCTGTCGGCGTATTTGCAAATTCCACACAAAAGTCGCCCCCAGGATGAGCAATAACACCGTGATGCTGCGGACCAGCCACACCAGGTATGGCCGCTTGACCATTTGCTCGTCCTGGTACATAAAACCGTTCAAATTGAAAGACTGGGAGACCAGCCCTAAATCAGCCAGCATTTGAGCAATGGTATTCCAGCGCTCTTCATTCATATGCCCCCATGGCACCACGTCGGTCAGCACATAAGGCTTCATCACATCGGCTTCACGCAACAATGCCTGCTGATTCAATCCGCGCTTAGCGACCCCCGACATGCCTGCTATCAGGTTTGCCATTTCTTCCTGGTGGCTTAAAGCATACAGCCAGCCTTTTTTAGTCGCCTGCAAAAAAGCACGCACGCGTTCAGGGTGCGACGCGATTTCTTGTTCGCTGGTAAAAAGCACATCGCCGTAAAAATCAACGCCATAGGGCTGATTGCTGATCACCGCGGGTTCATACCCCATTTGTTCTAACTGCCCCGGCTCATCCATGGCGTAGGCTGAAATGACATCCACCTTGCCTTCGATGAGGTCTTGCAACCGCCAGGTATGCGGCACGATGGTCATTTGTCCAATATCAAGATGCTGCTTCAACAGCATGGCTTTAAACTGGTAGACCCCTTGGCCATCGCTAGACATCATGATGCGCTTGCCCACCAGGTCTTCGGGCTTTTGGATATTGCTTTGCTTGAGGCTGAGTAAAACACCAGGCGAGTGTTGAAAAATAGCGGCCAGAGCGACCACAGGCTGGCCAGAAATCCGCGACACCAGAATCTCGGCATCACCGATCCCGTAGTCAGCGTGACCAGAGAGCACTTGCTGTAGCGGCGGCAGCTCTTTACTGCCCTCTATCAGCGTGACATTTAAGCCTGCATCGCGATAATAGCCTTGTTGCACCGCCGCGTAGTAGCCAGCAAACTGGAACTGATGCCGCCATTTGAGCTGCAGCGTGATATTGTCGGAAGCGACCGTGATGGCAGGCATGGCCAGCGCGACCAGTGTCAGCAGCCATTTAAATAAGCAGATGATGGAAACGTGCTTCATGCGTTGTTTAGCGAGCGTTTGGGAGCCAGGCGTTGTGAGGGCCAAGTGTGATTGACCAACTCAATACAATGCTTGATTACAAGATTTGATATAAATATAAGATTCATATCAAACAAGCCGATACAACACAAGACAAGGTATGGCAAGAATTGTACTCAAGAGGATTTACCTCATTAACTCTTGGTAAGTTTGTTCTGATAGTTATACTATGTGGGCCCCATCGGTCATATCAGTCCCCTGGTTTAGTATACTAACATCATTATAACTTATCAATGCAAGATGGTTTATTAGGACATAGCCATCCAAGTTGGATCCACCTTTCACCTTGCAGCCAAATTCCTGATTGAGATCCATTCCATCAGTGTCCTGGAGTTACATGCATTTGTTCAAAAGTTAGGGTGGAAAGGGTCATTTAGGTTCCCATTGAAAGGCTAAGACTTGTGCCCTTTACCCCACCCACCTAGTCTCCTGTTTATTTAGTCACCCCAATGCCCCATCCAACCCTCTTTGGTGTCTTCCCACTTAAACATAACATGTGCTCACTCCGCCGCTTTGACGTTGCCATATCTCACCAATGTTCAGATGCACTGAGGCCATCAAATCGCAAAGATGCCTGAACGCATATAATCCAGAATGTGTCCACAAGAACTACTCACGTGCCAGAGGTTTTGCCCCAGCCTGAGCAAGTTTTCTGACTTGGTCACCCTCTTTAGTGCATGCCATTGGCATTACCCTTACATGATAAAAGAGCAAAAACAAAAGTTAACACCCAGAAAGCATGGGGACACAGGTCAGCAGAATCTTGGCTGAGCCATAGGCAGCATACTCTCCTCACTAAATGTTTCCTTTAGAATCGCCAGATGTTTGCATAGAAACCTCTGGCCTCAGTTAAGAATAGGGTTCAGGCTGTGATTGGCATCTTACTTTTCTCATTGTTTGCCTACCCATTAGCATTTCCTGTTCATCTAAGCCAGATGTTAGGAGTTACTGCTCCTGCACTAACCAGAAACATTGTGCTCAGTTATTTTTCAAGGAAACAGTCCTGATCATAGGATAGCATGTTTTCAAGGAAATTGTGTTGGGATTTCAGTCCCTCCGGATGGGATGTCCGGAGCCGGCATGACGGATACCCGGCAAGGACCGG
>CAKZJM010000303.1 GCA_936943315.1 uncultured Methylophilus sp.
CAGACAAAATCAAAGCTTTTGAAGAAAAGCATAAAGCGTCGCAGCCCTGGTTGTTCGCTTAAAACGATATAAACCTGCTGCGTGATGGATTGGCGTTGTTACAATTGCTTGAATTTAAGAGCGCTCGAAATCCTCATGTACTACATGTACATTCCGGTTTCTGCGCTCCGTGCGCCTAGCCATTCCATCGCTCGCGACGGTTTCTCAGCGTTTTTATTGAGATTATTTATATATTAGGAAAAAATAATGGCATTAAATATTGCAGTGCTGCCTGGTGATGGCATCGGCCCGGAAATTATTGCGCAAGCGTTGCGCGTCCTGGAAGTCTTGAAAAAAGAAGGTCTAGACATGACCTTCACAGAAGCCCCGCTGGGTGGCCAGGCCTATGACCAGTACGGTCATCCATACCCTGAGTTTACACAAGACATCTGCCGTAAAGCGGACGCAGTATTGCTGGGTGCAGTCGGTGGCCCTCAATACGACACCCTGGACCGCCCGTTGCGTCCTGAACGTGGTCTGCTGGCCATTCGTAAAGACTTGGGCTTGTTTGCCAATTTGCGCCCTGCGGTATTGTTCCCTGAGCTGGCGAATGCCTCTACACTGAAGCCAGAAGTGGTGGCCGGCTTAGATATCATGATTGTGCGCGAACTGACCGGTGACGTGTATTTTGGCCAGCCACGCGGGATGCGTACCAATGAACAAGGCGTGCGCGAAGGTTTCAACACCATGATTTACAGCGAGCCAGAAGTGCGCCGCATTGCGCATGTGGCGTTTGACATTGCCATGAAACGCGGCAAGAAATTGTGTTCTGTCGACAAAGCCAACGTGCTGGAAACCACTGAATTCTGGAAAGAAATTGTCATTGATGTGGCAAAAGAATACCCGGAAGTGGAACTGAGCCATATGTACGTGGACAATGCCGCCATGCAGTTGATCCGCAATCCAAAACAGTTTGACGTGATGGTGACTGGCAACATTTTTGGTGACATTTTATCCGACGAAGCCTCCATGTTGACTGGCTCCATCGGTATGCTGGCTTCAGCCTCACTGAATGAAAGCAAAAAAGGTCTTTATGAGCCATCACATGGCTCAGCGCCTGATATCGCCGGTAAAAATCTGGCTAACCCGATTGCGACCATCTTGTCTGCAGCCATGATGTTGCGTTACAGCTTTGATAACGAAGCGGCTGCCACACGCATTGAAAACGCGGTGAAAAAGGTATTGGCGGCAGGTTACCGCACCGGCGACATTTATGAAGAGGGCACCAAGAAAGTTTCTTGTTCTGAAATGGGTGACCAAATCGTGGCGGCCATGTAAAACTGGCTATGCAGGCGATTTGCGGTGTTGCGCAGTACTCGAAATCCTCATGTACTTCATGTACATTCCGGCTTCTGCGTGCTGTGCGCCTTGCAACTCATCCTGCGCGCTCAGTTTTTGATGTGATATAGTCAATCACTTATTTGCAGCATATTGAAATTAAACAGGAATTTAAAAATGGCGCAATTTGATAACGTCAGTGTAAAAAAGAAAGCCAACGTGTATTTTGATGGCAAATGTGTGAGCCACACCGTGTTGTTCCCTAACGGCACACGTTGCACAGTGGGTGTGATTTTCCCTAGCACATTGACCTTTAATACCGGCTCACCAGAGTTGATGGAAATTAATGACGGTGTCTGCAAAGTCCGTCAAAAAGACGAAGAACACTGGACAACCTATAAAGGTGGCGAGAAGTTCACGGTGCCGGGTAATTCCAGTTTTGATATAGAAGTGATTGAAACCGTAGACTACGTCTGCCACTTCGAATAAGACCAACCGAACTTGCTTGCTTGAGCGTTGTTATACGCCCTTGTCGTACTCAGTTGTACTGCCTGCGGGCGTATGCCTAGCTCAAGCGGCGCAATTTCTAGTTGGAGTAGGAGATAAAGTAAATGCCAAGTTTTGATATTACATCCGAAGTCGATATGGTCAATTTGAAGAATTCGATTGATGCATCTGTCAAGCAGATCACCAATCGTTATGACTTCAAAGGCACCTCTGCCAAGGTTGAGTTCAACGAAAAAGATAAAGTGATTACCTTGTTTGGTGACAATGACTTTCAACTGGATCAGGTGAAAGATATCCTGTTGCCAGCCATGGAGAAAAAGGAGCCTGAGTCATCCAAGCGCCTAGAACATAAAGATGTGCAAA
>CAKZJM010000304.1 GCA_936943315.1 uncultured Methylophilus sp.
TGAGGGCGCGCCCACAATATGCATCACGCGATCTACATCCACATGCAACAGCTGTGAAATGTCTTTGTAATCGTCTGGCAAGGCAGCATTATCCCAGCCATCGGCTGAATGCCTGGCTAAATTCACCGCCAACTGTACATTACGCACGCGGGGTAAATGTGCGCGCTGTTCGTCCATCAAATCGGTTAGCAAAGATGGCAGGTTAAAGACCTGCACCAGCTCCGCCTGCAACTCCACTACCCTAAAACCGAGCACCTCTTGCTGCACAACACGGCTACGCAAGGTTTTATCAGCCGCCTGACGTTTTCTGATCTCACCCATGGCTTCCGGATTAAAAATCCACATCAGCATTTCGGCAAAATCGTATAGCGAAGCGGCCACGCGCAGTTCTTCTGCGTGCAAGTCCATCAGGTGGGAGGCAAAGTCGGCAGCAAAATACCCGGAACGGTGTGCGCGTATCATGAGTTTAAGCAAATCAACCAGTGCTGCGACATGATGGTCCAACACATCTTCTACATGCGGCACGGTGGGAATCTGGTCAAAAAAAGTACTGGTGCCCATCATGATAATCGCCTGCTCGACCTGCACCAGGTCTTGTAACTGGTGGCGGCTACGATGGTTATTGGCATACGTGAGCACTTTGAACATCATGAGCGGATCATTAATCACCACACGCGTAATGTCACGCGCACCGGTTTCATCCTCGCGCTCACGCAAGGCAGCGAGCTCCCTGGCAGTCTGCCGCAATACCGGGATATCCGCTTCTTTAAAAAAGGCGGCCCAGTCTTTGACTGTCCGGCTTTCCCTTGCTTCGGTGAGAGTCACCATGTGTACGCTCCAGCTTGATTCATGCGCCCGAGTATAAAACAGTGCAGAGATATGCGATGCCGTAATCAATCGCACAATTCAGCGCCTGTTTGTTTTTATGGCATAACTGTTTAACGACACAAAAGCCGCGTTCTTTAGTCATGTCTCATAAATGCCTATGTTAGAATGACATTTTGGTTATTGATTCCAAAGTCAGGCGCAAAACAGCTGATTTTGAAGGTCATCAGGCATATGGCAATTATTCTGCACACTCCCGAAGAAGTTGAAAAAATGCGCGTCGCAGGCCGACTGGCCTCAGAAGTGCTCGATTACATCACCCCTTTTGTGGTGCCAGGCGTCACCACCAACAAGCTGGACCAGTTGTGCCACGATTATATTGTCAATGTGCAACAGGCGATCCCGGCCCCATTGAACTATGCGCCGGATGGCCACACGCCCTATCCTAAATCAATCTGCACCTCGATCAACCAACAGATTTGCCATGGCGTGCCTGGCGAAAAAGAGCTCAAGAGCGGCGATATCGTTAACATTGATATTACCGTGATCAAAGAGGGTTACCACGGTGACACTTCCCGTATGTTTATGGTCGGCACGGTCAGCCCGCAGGCAAAGCGCTTGTGCGAACTGACTTACCAGGCCATGTGGCGCGGGATAGAGAAAGTCAAACCCGGCAACACTCTGGGTGACATCGGCTATGCCATCCAATCGTTTGCAGAAAAAAATGGCTACAGCATCGTGCGTGAGTTCTGCGGTCACGGCATCGGCAAAAAATTTCATTGCGAACCGCAGGTGCTGCATTATGGCAAACCTGGTGCAGGCCTCACGCTCAAGCCAGGCATGATTTTTACCATAGAGCCCATGATTAACGCGGGCCGCCGTGATATCAAATTTATGCCGGATGGCTGGACGGTGGTGACCAAAGACCGTAGCCTGTCTGCCCAGTGGGAACACACGGTGCTGGTGACTGAAGACGGCTTTGAGATCATGACCGTCTCGGCTGGCACCCCTGCCCGACCGGCCTTGTAAGCGCCCATGACGGTGATTGCCAAAGAACAGCTCAAGCACTGGCGCGAGTCGTTACAACTGGCTCGCCAACAGATGGCGGATACCTACCTGGTGCATCCGCAAGCAAAAACGCTATTACGCCACCACACGCGGGTACTCGACCAGTTATTGCGCGAAATCTGGCGCACCTACGCCCTGCCAGAGAGTGTCAGCCTGATCGCCGTAGGCGGGTATGGGCGGGGCGATATGTTCCCGCATTCGGATATCGATTTGCTGATCCTAATGCCAGAACACAGTGACACAACGCTGCAGACCGAGGTCGAATCACTCATAGGCACCTTGTGGGATATCGGCCTCAATATCGGCCACAGTGTACGCAGCTTGCAGGAATGCCTGGACGAAGCCAAGCTTGATGTGACCATCATGACCAACCTGCTGGAAGCGCGTTGGCTGACTGGCGATAAATCGGGCTTCAAAACACTGACACAGTCATTACACGCGCAACTCGACAGTGCACGTTTCTTTGCCGAAAAACTGCGCGAGCAGCAAATCCGGCACGCCAAGTTTCACGATACCGCCTACAACCTGGAACCCAATATCAAGGAAAGCCCAGGCGGCCTGCGTGACCTGCATATGATCTTATGGATCGCCCAGAGCCAACGTTTAGGTAATGACTGGAATGGCCTGGTGCATGCAGGCCTGCTCAGCCGCAGCCAGGCCAGTCAGCTTAAACGCCATGAACGTTTATTGCAAAACCTGCGCATCCGCCTGCACTTAATGGCCAAACGGCGTGAAGACCGGCTAGTGTTTGACTTCCAGAATACGCTGGCGGATCAAATGGGCTATGTGACCACAGCGCAAAAACGTGCCAGTGAACAATTGATGCAAGGGTTTTACCATAGCGCCAAAGCCATCATTATTGAAAACGAGGTATTGCTTAAACTTCTGCACGCACGCGTGACCCCAGCCACCGAGCCTGCCACGGTATTAGATGAAGACTTTACGCTCTCACAAGGCTTGCTAAGCGCACGTAGCCCAGACCTGTTTCAACGTAAACCAGAAGCCATTTTGCGCTGTTTTCAGCTCTTGCAACAACACCCCAGCATCACTGGCTTTAGCGCCCCCCTAGTGAGGGCGCTGCAAGCCGCACAACCGCTAATTGACCGTCATTTCCGGCAAAATGCCGCTTATAAGGCCCTGTTTTTGCAGATATTGCAAAGTCGTGAAGGCGTGCACCGTAGCCTGCGCCGCATGAACCGCTATGGCATTCTGGGGCGTTACATTCCGGTCTTCGGCCGGGTGATTGCACAAATGCAGCACGACCTGTTTCATGTCTATACGGTCGATGAACACACGCTCAACGTGCTGCGTAACCTGCGCCGCTTTGCCAAAGCAGAGTTGCGCCATGAGTTTCCTTTGTGCAGCGAGTTGTTTAACGCTTTCAGCCAGCCGCATCTGTTATACCTGGCCGCCATCTTTCACGATATTGCCAAAGGCCGTGGTGGCGACCACTCGCAACTGGGCACCATAGACGCCAGGCGCTTTTGCCGCAAGCTAGGCTTACCCAAAGCCGATACCGAACTGGTGGCCTGGCTGGTCGAAGCGCATTTAAAACTATCCAGCACGGCGCAGAAAAGTGACTTGTCTGATCCAGACGTGATTGAAGCGTTTGCGCAACTGGTAGGCTCAGAATACCGCCTGACGGCCTTGTACTTATTAACCGTCGCCGACATCCGCGGCACCAGCCCCAATGTGTGGAACGCGTGGAAAGCCAAACTGCTGGAAAGCCTGTTCTTGCAAACACGCCGCGTGTTGCAGCAGTCGCTCAATACCGAAGCGCAACTGAGCCTGCGCAAGCAGGAAGTATTGCAAAAACTCAGCAGTTTTAATCTCAAAGAGTCGTCTGTACACCCGTTATGGCAAGCGTTTGGCGCAGCTTACTTTAGCCGTTTTGACAGTGATGAAATCGCCTGGCAAAGCCGTCTGCTGATCCCACATCAAGACACAGGCAAACCGATTGTCCGCGCACGGTTGAGCCCTAAAGGTGATGGCATCCAGGTCATGATTTACAGCCGTGACCAGAAAGAAATTTTTGCCCGCATCTGCCACTTTTTTGACAGCATGCAATACAACATTGTGCAGGCCAAAATTTTCACCACCGCTCACGGCTACGCCCTGGACAACTTTATTGTGCTGGAGCCTGACACCCGCCAGATCAGCTACAACGGCCTGCTGAAACATATAGAACAAGGGCTCACCGAACAATTACTCACTCATCAG
>CAKZJM010000305.1 GCA_936943315.1 uncultured Methylophilus sp.
CCAAGCTGAAACTGGCTTTCCAGTTGAACAAGCATGATACGGTGGGTATTGATCTGGTGGCCATGAGCGTCAACGATATTCTGGTGCAAGGCGCTGAGCCACTGTTTTTCCTCGACTATTTTGCCTGTGGCAAACTCGAAGTGGGTACTGCTGCTGCGGTGATCAAAGGCATCGCGCAAGGCTGTGAAGAGTCTGGCTGTGCGCTGGTGGGCGGTGAAACCGCCGAAATGCCTGGCATGTATCCCGCCGGTGAATACGACCTGGCTGGTTTTGCTGTCGGCTGTGTCGATAAAGCCAACATCATTGATGGCTCGACAATCAAGGCGGGCGATGTGGTGCTCGGCCTAGCATCCAGCGGTGCGCACTCCAATGGCTATTCTCTGATCCGCAAACTGATTGAAAAATCAGGCATTGATATGGAATCCGATTTTTATGGCCGCACGTTCAAAGATGTGGTGATGGCGCCAACCAAACTGTATGTGAAATCTATTCTCAAATTGCTGGAAACATTGCCGGTGAAAGGCATGGCGCACATCACCGGTGGCGGCATCACCGAGAATATTCCACGCGTGTTGCCAGCAGGCCTGACAGCAGAAGTGCAGAAATCCAGCTGGACCTTGCCGCCGCTGTTTCAGTGGTTGCAGGCACAAGGCAATATTGAGCCACTCGAAATGTACCGTACCTTTAACTGCGGCATCGGTATGGCGGTGATTGTTGCGGCAGAGCATGCCGAGCAAGCGCAAGCCGTGTTGGCGGGTGCCGGTGAAACGGTTTACCGCATAGGCCAGATCCGCGCACAACAGGCGGGTGAAGCGCCTACCGTGGTGGTGTAATGAGGGTGGGCAAACGGGTGTTTGCCACTGTGCTGGCATTGTTTGCCATCTCGGTGTCAACTTGGGTCTCAGCGGCGCCCAAACAGCTCACGCTGAAATATGAGTTGTTGCAACAAGGCATCAGCATAGGCACCGTTAAAGACCAGCTCAGCGTAACGGGCAACCGCTATCAGATCGACTCCTTGGCAGAAGGTAAAGGTGTTTACAAGCTGATGGGCGAGCGCTCACTCTTGAGTCAGGGCCAGGTAGTCGCAAATAGTTTGCGTCCGGACCGCTTTGAGTCACGTCAGTCCAAGCATCCCAATAAAGTCCTAATCAGCGAGTTTGACTGGACAAAAAAAATGCTCAAGATGCAAATTAAAGATGAGCAGGAAACCGACAAGCTGGCAAAAGGTACGCAGGATTTATTAAGTGTGATGTATTGCTGGATGTGGCAGCCGCCCAAAGGCAAGCAGGTGAACCTGGCTGTAGCCAATGGTAAAAAGCAGTCGCCACATAGCTTTGTAGTCACTGAAGAAAGCACGCCGCTTGAAACCGAAGCAGGGACCTTTAATGTCGTGAAACTGACAGATGCTGACGGTGAAAAGACCTTGTATCTGGCGAAAGATAAAGGCTATCTGCCAGTGAAGCTGGTGGTTGAAGATGACGGTAAACACATGGAACAGGTGATCACCAGTATCACCGGCCAGTAATGGAATCAAGCCAGAAAGCGCGTGATGCAATCATCAGGCCTGCGAAACTGGATTCAACAGCATGTTTCATGGCCATTGGCTTTGGCGTTATGCCTCTCCTTGTTGCTGCATGTGTTTTTGTTGAATGAGGTGGATTGGCGAAGCTGGTTTTTGAATGAGGCCCCTGCGCCCGCGGTGTTGCAAGCCCGCTTGTTGCCGCCGCCAGCACGGCAGCTGGTTGCGCCGATAGCCGCGCCCTTACCGGTAGAAAAACTTGCTAAACCGCAACCGGCCCAGCCAACCCCTGTGCCTAAGGAGCCTCCGGTGAATGCAGCCGCAGTCGTCGAAGAAACATCCACAGATGCAGAGACCGTTGATCAGACCGTTGAACAACAACCTGGTGTGAGCGAAGAGCTGGAGCAGGCAAGGCGGGCAGAAATTGCAGCCTGGCATGAGATGAATCCACCTGAATCGGTGCCTGATGATGCTCCGCCGCCACCTTACCAGCATGTGAGCACTGATTTCTCTGTCTTTGTAAACGGCGAAGAGCGTCCGGCGGGCACTGCAAAAATTGAGTATCAGCGCGAGGTGTCGGGTAATTACAGTTTGCGCTGGGTGGTCGAAGGGCGGGGGCTGTTAAAGTTGCTCTATCCTTCGCTGGTGCAGCAAAGCCAGGGTGAAGTCAGCCCGTCAGGATTAAAACCGCATGTTTACCGTTATGCCTTTGGCGACCGGGCCAGTAAAACCTACGAGGCCAGTTTTGACTGGGCGATCAATATCATCACCTTAAAAACCAGCAAAGGCGAACAGCGGCTAGACTTACGCGCCAACACGCAAGATTTATTGAGTTTTATGTATCAGTTTATGTTTGTGCCGCCACTGCAGGAAATGCATGTCACCCTGACCAATGGCCGCAGGCTGGGCGAATATGAATATATGTTTGAAGGCGAAGACAGTGTTGTCATCGCCGATAAAACGGTACAAACCGTGCATATCGCCCATACACGGGGCGATACCGATGAAAAAGTAGAGTTATGGCTGGCCAGCGACTACCGCTATGTGCCAGTCAAGATCAAAAAGCTGGAGAAAAACGGCATGGTGATTGAGCAAGTTGCCACGCGGTTGATTGCCGAATAACGCCAAGTATTGTAAGTATTGAAAGAACCTGATGAACCAATCCCTCATGCGCCAGACGGCGATGTTATTAAATGACCTGCTGAAGTTTGAAAGCCCCGCTGACGCCAAGCTCGGTGAGTTTTTTCGCCAGCACCGCGAGCTAGGCACCAAAGACCGCGCCTGGGTGGCTGAAACATCGTATGGCGTGCTGCGTCGCTACCGTTACCTGCGAGAAGTCAGCATTAGCGAGCCAGATGAACAGGAAGACACGCGCAAACTCATCATTGCCTGGTTACTCAAGGTGGAAGGCAAAAGTATCCGCGACCTAGACGACATGCTGGACGAGCGCCAGAAAGAATGGGCCGTTTCCATTAAAGCCAAAAACAGTGAAGGCTTTGCGCCTGCAGTGCTGGCCGACGTGCGTGACTGGTTCTGGAATAAACTGGTTGAGCAATATGGCGAAACCGAAGCCATGACCATTTGCCGCAGCATGTTTGAGCAAGCTAGCCTGGATTTACGCGTAAACACTATCAAGGCTAACCGTGAAGAAGTGCTGTCACGCATGCTGGCAGAGAATACGGTTAAAGATAACGTCATCACGCCTACACCTTACTCCCCCGTTGGCATCCGTATGGCGGCCCGCTTGAATATCGGTAAACACATCTTGTTTACTGAAGGCAAAATTGAAGTACAAGATGAAGGCAGCCAGTTATTGAGTTACCTGGTCGCCCCCAAACGCGGGCAAATGGTCGCAGACCTGTGCGCAGGCGCTGGCGGCAAAACGCTGGCCCTCGGCGCCCTCATGAAAAATACCGGGCGGTTATATGCGTTTGATGTCTCGGAAAAACGCTTGAATAACCTGGGCCAACGCCTCAAACGCAGTGGCTTATCCAACCTGCAAGCACAGTTGATCAACAACGAAAACGACCTCAAACTCAAACGTCTTAACGGCAAGTTTGACCGTGTGCTGGTCGATGCACCTTGCAGCGGCTTGGGTACCTTGCGCCGTAACCCGGATTTGAAATGGCGCCAGGCCGAAGAGGATGTGGCTGAACTAAACGTGAAACAAACCAACATCCTCGCGCGTGCGGCCAAGCTATGCAAAGCGGGCGGCCGTGTAGTCTATGCGACTTGCAGCTTGTTGCGTGACGAAAATGAAGCGATTGCCGAAGCATTTCTGCAAGCGCATCCTGAATTCAAACTTGTCCCGGCAAATGAAGTATTGGCTCAGCAAAATATCATGCTGGATACCGGCGAGTATCTGAAGCTATTGCCCCATCTGCATGGCACCGATGGGTTCTTTGCGGCGGTGTTTGAGAAATCCGCTTAATTTAATTCGAATGCATCACTGGTGAAAATCATGAGCGTTATTCAGGTAAATCTGCGCTCAACGAAAAACTAAAGAACCTCCATAATATGTACATGTTGATTGATCTTCAACTTACTTAAGGAGAAACACCATGTGGACTAAACCAGCTGCTACAGAAATGCGTTTT
>CAKZJM010000306.1 GCA_936943315.1 uncultured Methylophilus sp.
TTGAAAAGTTACAGATTGGAACCTGATAATCGTCTAGTAAAGCGGGTGAAGTCCATATTGAAAATTCGATACAAGTCTAATACGGCGTACAAACTCTTGAAAATATCGCTGGAATACTTCGGTGTCCGAGATAATTTGTCTTGTTGTAAGCGTAAGCATGTAGCGAGCTTTTAGCATCTTGCAAAGGTGCCTTACTTTGCGTTTAGCGCGTTTTGCAGCGACTTCTGCTGAACGCTCTCTATCACCTTCACCGCGTTTAGATTTATGCGGTAAATCTTCTTCACTCATTTCTGACCATGTTTCGTATGGCATGACTGAGACTTCAATGTTTTTATCACCAAAGTCACGGACAGTTACACGGTGCCATGATTGATGGCCAGATTCATTAAGGATTTCATCTTGTAGGTCTTTAAAAGTAGCCATGACTTCACCTCAATACCAATTTGTTGAATTTGTTGTTTTGGTAAGTGTTCTTATTACAAGATTAAGAACAGCGCTGCGCTCGTCCGCCCACGCGATTCCACGCGTTGTCATACGTGCACAGACGTAAATGGGTGAATAGTGATGTTTGAAGTGATACACCCCCGAATTTACACACAGCCCCTTTAGCTTGTTGGCATGGGGGCTGTGGAAAATCGGGGGTGTTTGTTGCTGTAAAAACGTAACCATAACGTAACCTTTCATGACTAAATACGCCATGTTGAGGCTAATCAAGGCCTGAAATCGACGTTAGCAAGCGTCGCAAGGTATTGATTTAATTAGGTTTCTGTTTTATCGGATGTAAATGGGGTGCAAGGGGTCGTGTGTTCGAATCACACCGTCCCGACCAAGTTCTTATCCAAAGCCATCCAATATAAATAATAAAGGCCGGTAATCCCGGACTTTGTTGTATATTCCTTTAGTGATTATGCTTTTTTATTACGGCGAGTCACAATGCTGATCAGGCCTAAACCAGCTAGCATCAGCGCATAAGAGTCAGCTTCAGGCACCGGATTGGTAGAAGGCCCCGTAGTAATTGCCGAGATTTGTCCTGGACTTACAGCCCAAACAGAAAACAGGTTACTCGAATACATGCTATAGCCTTGATAGCCCGTGCTGGTGTTGAAATAATATTTGTAATCTGTAAGTGGCGCGTCAGACCAGTAATAAGAGGACACTTCGTTGTTGAATTTGTTGTTATAGTCTTTGATTCCATAATCGGGTTGATAAGTACCGTGTGTATCTTTAGTACCCTTGCTCCCTAACTCCTGGTAATAAAGCTCTGCAAACTCGTTACCAGACACAGTCCCATTAGTATAGGTATTCAAGCCACCATCGGTGCCATTAAAACCATATTGCACGCCTGGAGCCCCAATATCGCTGAATGTAGGTAATCGCCATTGGCTACTGCCACCATAGTTGGTGATATTCAAGTAGTTGATAAAGGCCATAGCTCCGGACCAGGTCGCATATCCACCGTCACTAAAAGCATTGCTGTTTAGTGGATAGGGGCTTACAGACAGGATATTGTTGACTACAGTGCTAAAACCTTGGCTGGCAAACATGGTTCCCAATAAGTTGCCATCTTTAGTCCAAGTGACATTGCTGACTGAGCTATAAACCAAATCAACGCCGTTGGGATTATATGAGGTCAAGGTTGCTTGAGCATTGAAGCTGATTAGTGCGATAGATGCTGAAAGAAATGCCTTTTTTATGGTTGAAGTCATACAATTACCTCCACTTAATTGTGTTTTTTAATTTTGAAATTAAAGAGGCTCGAATATCTTGCCTCATAGTTACGGTTTTTGTTTGCGGCGTGTAGCAATGCCGATTAATCCTAAACCAGCCAGAAGCATAGCAAGGTTTTCTGGTTCTGGTACGGTAGGTAAAGTAACTACGGAATTTGCAATTCTTATACCTAGATTAAGATCGGAAGCTACCCAGCCAACAGCGTCATTTGGCCTGTAGGACCATTCTCTATCTAAAGGAGACGAAGCATTTTGAACCATAGCGCCCTGATACCCCAAAGAACCTTGATATGCAATCGGATCTAACACTAAAGTATAAGTGCCGGGTCCAATAGACCAATTTAATCCGTACGCTCCATACCAACCAGTGTAAGTGGGACCATCTCCTCCATACCAGCCCGGGGTAGTAGGCATTTCAATAGTGGCTCGATTTAATGCCGTCCAAGCAGAGTGGCTAGGTACGTCACCTGCAAATAGGCTAAAGGATAAGTAAGATTTAAAGGTTGATTGGTTTGGGCCAAAGTAACCTTCTATACTTGTAATTGTTTGGGAACTTGTTAAATCAAATGTTACAGCAAACTGTTGCACATAACTTAGCTCCCAAAGCTCTTTGGAGGTTGGTGCTCCTGTATCTACAATATAATCAGCTTGGGCTTGAAAACTTGTTAATGCTATTGATGCTGCCAGAATTGCTTTTTTTATTGTTGAAGCCATACAACTACCTCTCCTAAATTATTTTTGATTTTTGTAAAACGGCGTAATAACGCGCTACGCGATTATGCCTAATTTAAATTAAAGCTTGAAGTGACTTGCGATAGCCCGAATGGACTATTTTGAAGTGCCTAATGCGAGGAGCTTTTTGTCACTTTTACTAAACTGGGGTAACTTTGAGGGTAACTAATAGAGTTTAATGAATGCTGACCTTTTAAATACAGGCTTACAGAGCAAAGTCCTAATCACACCGTCCGCCAATCAAAGATTTTACATCGTCTCATTTAGTATCAAAATCCCATTTAAGTTACGTTTTAAAGCCATTCAAACGTGCCATATCGTATCATCACGTCTCTTGACATCTAATCTTTAAGTGGGGTTACTTAGGGGGGTATACGGGCCTTTGTTTCATCTGGTTTTAGTTATGCTTGTTTATTACGGCGTACAGTAGCACCTATCAAACCTAAACCAGCCAGCAGCATTGCTAAGTTTTTTGGCTCAGGCACAGCAGCAGCCGTGACTTGTCCAGGGCTCACAGCCCACGCATACCAAAGGCCGTTCTTTCTGGTATAGCTATGGTAGCCATTGGAGGCACCGAAGAACATTACGTCCACAGGAACATTCGAGTACTCCGTGCCATACCAATAAACATTATCCTGCACGTTATCAAAGGCAGCAGTTTTGGGGCTGTCCCTCCACCAAGTAGTGTCGTAGCTTAACTCGTGGACAAACAACTCCAGCAATTCATCACCCTTAGCTGTGCCGTTGGCAAGGGTGTTATAGCCAGATGATGTGTAGGCGTCAGTAGGCAAATACCATTGGTTGCTGCCGCCATAGCTGATACTGTTGAGGTAGTTGACATAACCGAGCGCACCAAACCAAGTAGTTGAGCCGTTGCTTGAAAAGTCACTGGTTGTGAGGGTGTATGTGCCAGTGGGGCTAAAATAGTTAGGTGTATTGCTGATGGTGGGGCTGGCGGCGATAATGGCATTGACGACAGTGTTAAAACCTTGGGTGGCAAACAGACTACCTAATAAATTACCGTCTTTTGTCCATGTCACATTGCTGACTGAGCTATAAACTAAATCCACTCCATTAGGATTGTATGAAGTGAGCGTTGCGTGAGCATTGAAACTAATTAATGCTATTGATGCTGCGAGAATTCCCTTTTTTATTGTTGAAGACATACAACTGCCTCTCCTAAATTATTTTTGATTTTTGTAAAACGGCGTAATAACGCTTCTCGCGATTATGCCTAATTTAAGTGAAAGCTAGAAGTGAATTACGATAGTCCGAATGGACTATTTTGAAGTGCCTAATGCGAGGAGTTTTTTTGTGACTTTTACTAAAGTGGGTTAAGTTTGGGGGTAACTATTTGAATTTAATAGCCATTGTCATTATAAATAAAGCCTTTAAAGGCAAAGTCCTAATCACACCGTCCCAAATTTAAATCCAAATGACTCAAATAACGTAAAGCGCGTTGAAAATGCAGCCAATAGAGATTGTTGGCATCTTTAATTGCGCAAAATGCGCATCTTCAGCATCATTTACGGTTTCGCTGATCTAAATATTTGTCCCCAGCCGCATGATTAGCTTCATACATTTCATCTAGCTTTTTATTCAAGGCATCACACTTATCTTTAAATTGCTGGGTGTTTTCTAACCCATC
>CAKZJM010000307.1 GCA_936943315.1 uncultured Methylophilus sp.
AGTGACGCCAGTGATACATCACTCATGTGTACTTTGCGCTCGGTGACCTCGCCCAGTTTGTCGTAAATGACCACGCCATCGGTTTGCAAGGTAGCCACATCGCCATCTTCGAGATAGATCACCTTGCGGGTGGCTGACAATACGGCTGAAACATCAGAAGCCACAAAGTTTTCCTCGTCGCCCAGGCCAATCAGCAGTGGGCAACCCAAACGCGCAACCACCAGTTGCGAAGGATTATCAAGGGCAATCACACTGATCGCATAAGCACCGGTCAACTCGGAAATCGCCTGCTGCACGGCTTGCAATAACTGCCTGCTTTTCTGGTAATAGTAATGGACCAGGTGGGCAATCACCTCGGTATCTGTTTGTGAATAAAACGCGTAGCCAAGTGCTTTGAGGCGATCACGTTGCTCGTCATGATTTTCGATAATGCCGTTATGTACTACGGCAATTTGGGCGTCATCCTGGCCAGGTGACACATGTGGATGGGCGTTTTGCTCGGTCACCCCGCCATGCGTGGCCCAGCGCGTATGGCCAATGCCAATCTGGCTATGCAAACCCTGTGCTTTCAATTCCAGCTCAGACACACGGCCAACGGCACGCACACGCTCTATGCTTTGGTTAAGAATCGCAATGCCTGCCGAGTCATAGCCACGATATTCAAGCCGGCTTAAGCCTTCGATGAGTAAAGGAACGATATTTCTTTTTGCAACCGCACCTACAATGCCACACATACGCTTATTTTTTCACCTTTTGTGGACGTTTCCATCCTTGAATTGAACGTTGCTCGCGTGCACGACACAAGGTCAGCGTGTCCGCAGGCACATCTTTAGTAATTGTTGAACCGGCGGCTATCGTCGCGCCTTTACCTATGGTCACTGGCGCGACCAGCTGACTGTCAGAGCCGACAAACACATCATCTTCAATCACGGTTTGATGCTTGTTCGCCCCGTCATAGTTGCAGGTAATGGTCCCCGCACCAATATTAACGTGAGCCCCTACGCTCGCATCTCCGACATAACTCAAGTGATTGACCTTGCTACCGAGGCCTATTGTGGCATTTTTGATTTCTACAAAATTGCCGACATGAGTATCCGCGGCTAATTGTGTGCCCGGACGCAAGCGTGCAAACGGTCCAATTTTGCTACCTTGCCCCACTTTGGCATCGTCAATATGCGTAAAAGCGGAGAGGGTGGTGTCACGGGAAATTAACGCATTTTTAATTACGCAGTTGGGGCCGATGCTGACGCCGTCTTCCAGCGTGACTTCACCTTCAAACACGCAATTCACATCAATCCTCACATCGCGCCCGCAGGTTAACTTACCGCGGATATCAATGCGTTGTGCATCAATTAATGTCACCCCTTGAGCCATGAGTGCCGTTGCCTGGCGATATTGGAATTCACGCTCAATCTGCTGTAAATCCAGCTTGGAATTAATGCCGGTGACTGACCAGGCATCGTGCACCACATGCGGCAAAACGGCACGACCTTCATTGACCGACAAAGCAATAATATCGGTCAAATAATATTCCTGTTGCGCGTTCTGGTTACTAATATTCGCTAACCAATGTTTCAATGGCGCATTTGGCATGGCCATAATGCCTGTGTTTACTTCCTGGATCAGGCGTTGAGCTTCACTGGCGTCCTTGTGTTCAACAATTTCTATCACCTGGTTTTGCGCATTACGCACAATGCGCCCATAGCCGGTCGGGTCCTCTTTGATGAATGTTTGCACCACAAGGTGAGCATGCGCCTGTGCAAGCATGTCACGGCAGGCATCAACATCCACCAGCGGGACGTCTCCCAAGAGAATTAAGGTTTTTCCTTCGTCCGGCAAATAGGGCAGGGCTTGCTGTACTGCATGGCCTGTGCCAAGTTGTTCAGCCTGCAAGACCCACTGTAAATCTTCGCCGTGCGTTTTTTGCTGGACTAACTCGCCACCAAAGCCATATACCACAATGATGTTTTTGGGTGACAACTCACGCGCGGCATCAATCACATGATGCAGGATGGGCTTGCCGCCCACCGCATGTAACACCTTGGGTAAATCCGAACGCATGCGCGTTCCTTTACCAGCAGCAAGAATAACAATGTTCAAATCACTCATGGCGCTTATTTTATCTCAGAAACAAAAAAGGCGGCTTGAAAGCCGCCTTGTTTTGTCACTTGTCTAGTGGACAGATTTACGCAATTTTTGGATTGCCTGTATTTGTGCCACCGCTTCAGCGAGTTCAGCTTGTGCTGCTGCGTAGTCAATTTCAGCAGAACGGTTTCTTAAAGCTTCTTCAGCCGCTTCTTTAGCTGCTATTGCTTTAGCTTCGTCCAGATCCTGACCGCGAATCGCAGTATCCGCCAGCACGGTAATCATGCCAGGTTGTACTTCCAGCATGCCGCCGGAAATATAAATCACTGTTTCATCTTTTTCGGCAGTTTGCTTGATACGCAAGGCACCTGGCTTGATCGTGGTAATCATTGGCGCGTGGTTAGGGTAAATACCCACTTCACCACCACCTGCCGGTGCGACAACGAATTCAGCTTCCCCAGAGAAGATGGATTCTTCGGCACTGACCACATCAATATGCACTGTATTTGCCATAATGTTCTCTTTTCTATATCACTGAGCGTGGGTTAAACAAGCAACCACTTGTCGTAGTTGCTTGTATTCACAACGCATTAGTTCAGTGTTTTAGCTTTTTCAACAGCTTCTTCGATCGCACCTACCATGTAGAACGCTTGTTCTGGCAGATGATCGTACTCACCATTCACAATGGCTTTAAAGCCTTTGATGGTTTCTTTCAGTGGTACGTATTTACCTGGCGCACCGGTAAACACTTCAGCCACGTGGAAAGGTTGAGACAAGAAACGCTGAATTTTACGTGCACGGCCAACGACCAGTTTGTCTTCTGGTGACAGTTCGTCCATACCCAGAATCGCAATAATGTCGCGCAGCTCTTTGTAACGTTGCAGTGTTTGTTGAACTGAACGTGCTACAGAGTAGTGCTCTTCACCCACGATTTGTGGATCCAGCTGACGGGAGGTTGAATCCAGTGGGTCAACCGCTGGGTAGATACCCAAGGAAGCGATGTCACGTGACAACACAACGGTAGAGTCCAAGTGCTGGAAAGTGGTGGCTGGGGATGGATCAGTCAAGTCATCCGCTGGCACGTAAACGGCCTGGATAGAAGTAATAGAGCCCACTTTGGTAGAAGTAATACGCTCTTGCAGACGGCCCATTTCGTCAGCCAGGGTGGGTTGGTAACCCACGGCAGAAGGCATACGGCCCAGCAACGCAGATACTTCAGTACCGGCCAAGGTGTAACGGTAGATGTTGTCAACAAAGAACAACACGTCACGGCCTTCGTCACGGAATTTTTCCGCCATGGTCAAACCGGACAACGCAACGCGCAGACGGTTACCTGGAGGTTCGTTCATCTGGCCAAACACCATCGCTACTTTGGACTCTTTCATGTTGTCCAGCTTGATCACGCCAGCTTCTGCCATCTCGTGGTAGAAGTCGTTACCTTCACGGGTACGCTCACCCACACCAGCAAATACAGACAAGCCTGAGTGTTGCTTAGCAATGTTGTTAATCAGTTCCAGCATGTTAACGGTTTTACCTACACCCGCACCGCCGAACAGACCGACTTTACCACCCTTGGCGAATGGGCAAACCAGGTCAATCACCTTGATGCCTGTTTCCAACAGGTCAACTGAAGGAGACAGCTCTTCAAAGGCTGGCGCTTTCTGGTGGATAGAACGGAATTCTTGTGAATCGATAGGACCCACTTCATCAATTGGACGACCCAATACGTCCATAATACGGCCCAGAGTACCTTCACCCACGGGTACAGAAATCGCTGCACCTGTGTTTTTGAATGCTGTACCACGCGCCAAACCGTCAGAGGAGCCCATGGCGATGGTACGTACCACGCCGTCACCCAGTTGTTGCTGCACTTCCAGTGTGAGACCGGTTTCTGCTTTTGAATTTTTGTCGTCAATAATCAATGCATCGAATACTTTAGGCATTTGATCACGTGGAAACTCCACGTCGACCACAGCGCCAATACACTGCACTACTTTACCTGTTACTGCTTGATTTGCCTTTGCCATTTTCTTTTCCTAACTGTATGAGTCAGATCTAATTGAATTCTTTCACTTGCCACTTAAAAACATGTGCTTTAGGACGAAACTGCTGCTGCACCGCCGACGATTTCTGAAATCTCTTTGGTAATCGCAGCCTGACGGGCCTTGTTGTAAACCAGTTTCAGTTCGCCAATCACGCTCTTCGCGTTGTCAGACGCAGATTTCATCGCCACCATACGTGCAGATTGCTCTGACGCCATGTTTTCAGCCACTGCGTTGTAAATCAGTGACTCGATGTAACGCACCATCAATTCATCCACAACCGGTTTGGCTTCTGGCTCATAGATGTAATCCCAGTGGCCGGTCGGGCTGCCCAGTTGCTCACCTGACAAAGGCAGCAGTTGCTGCATGGTCGGCTCTTGCTTCATGGTGTTGATGAATTTGGTATAGCAGATGTAAAGCTGATCAATTTCACCGGCAATGTAAGCATCCAGCATCACTTTGATGCTACCAATCAGTTTTTCCAGATGCGGAGTATCGCCCAAACCAGTGATATGTGATTTCACCTGTGCGCCGATACGGCTCATAAAGCCATAACCCTTGTTGCCAATTGCGCTCACGCTAATGCCTTTGCCTTCAGCTTCCCAGGTTTTCATCTGGTTAACTGACATACGCAATACGTTGGTGTTCAAACCACCGCACAGACCTTTGTCTGAACTGACCACAATCAGGCCCACATTTTTTACCACATCGCGTTTAATCAAAAACGGATGACGATACTCTGATTGTGCAAAGGAGAGGTGAGCCGCCACGTTACGGATTTTATCCGCATAAGGGCGGGAAGCACGCATTCTGTCCTGCGCTTTACGCATTTTAGAAGCAGCCACCATCTCCATCGCCTTGGTGATCTTGCGTGTATTTTCTACACTCTTGATCTTGGTTCTAATCTCTTTACTACCTGCCATATTAGGTTCCTAAGTCGAAGTGTCAGAGATTAATAAGCGTTGGTAGCTTTGAAGTCTTGAATCGCCGCTTCCAGTGCTTTCTCGTTGTCGCCACTCAGATCTTTGCTGGATTCGATCGCGTCAACGATGTTCTTGTACTTGGAGCTCAAGAAGCCGTGCAATGCGTTTTCAAAAGCCAGTACCTTGTTGGTTGGCACATCATCAAAGTAACCTTTGTTCGCTGCAAACAGGCTGATACCCATGTTGGCAACGCTCAATGGCGCGTATTGAGCCTGTTTCATCAACTCAGTAAACATGCGGCCACGGTCCAGCTGTTTACGGGTTGCTTCGTCGAGGTCAGAAGCAAACTGCGCAAACGCAGCCAGTTCACGATACTGTGCCAACGCAAGACGCACACCGCCACCCAGTTTTTTAATAACTTTAGTTTGCGCTGCACCACCCACGCGCGACACAGAAATACCCGCGTTGATCGCAGGACGGATACCGGCGTTGAACAGGTCACTTTCCAGGAAGATCTGACCGTCAGTAATGGAAATTACGTTGGTTGGAACGAACGCTGAAACGTCACCAGCCTGGGTTTCAATCACTGGCAATGCCGTCAATGAACCAGTTTTGCCTTTGACTTTACCGTCAGTGAATTTCTCAACATACTCTTCGTTCACGCGAGCAGCACGCTCAAGCAGACGTGAGTGGATGTAGAACACGTCACCTGGATAAGCTTCACGGCCTGGTGGGCGACGCAGCAACAGGGAGATTTGACGGTAAGCAACCGCTTGTTTGGACAAGTCATCGTAAACGATCAACGCATCTTCACCGCGGTCACGGAAGTATTCACCCATGGTGCAACCTGCGTAAGGCGCCAGGAATTGCAGCGCAGCAGAGTCCGAAGCAGAAGCAGCAACGATGATGGTGTAAGCCATCGCGCCATGCTCTTCCAGTTTACGAACCACGTTGGCAATGGTAGAAGCTTTCTGGCCAATCGCAACGTAGATACAGGTCATGTTCTGACCTTTTTGGTTGATGATCGCATCAACAGCTACGGCTGTTTTACCTGTCTGACGGTCACCAATGATCAACTCACGCTGACCACGACCTACCGGTACCATGGAGTCAATAGACTTCAAACCGGTTTGTACTGGCTGTGACACAGATTGACGTGCAATCACGCCTGGCGCGATTTTTTCAATTTTGTCTGTCAGTTTGGTTTTGATTGGGCCTTTACCATCAATTGGCTGACCCAAGGCGTTTACCACGCGGCCAATCAGCTCAGGGCCGACGGGCACTTCCAGGATACGGCCGGTACACTTACAAGTGTCACCTTCGGTAATATGTTCATACTCACCCAGTACCACGGCACCGACGGAATCACGCTCCAGGTTCAATGCCAAACCGAATGTATTGCCTGGAAACTCGATCATCTCGCCAGCCATGACATTAGACAGGCCGTGAATACGCACAATGCCGTCTGTCACAGAAATCACGGTACCTTGGGTACGTGCTTCCGCAGCGGTAGAGAAGTTTTCCAAACGGCTCTTGATGAGCTCGCTAATCTCTGATGTTGATAACTGCATTTAATTCTCCTAATGCCTTATGCTGTGAGCGTATAGGCTAAATTTTGTAACTGACCTTGGACAGACGCGTCGATGACAGTGTCGCCAACAATAATTTTGATGCCGCCAATGATTTCCGGATCAACGGAAACGCTTGCTTCAATTTTCTTGCCGAACTTGGCTTCAAGACGCTTTACCAAATCTTTGGATTGCGTCGCTGTCAGTTTGGCAGCGGCAATGATTTGCGCGTCCAGGGTGCCTTCATCTTGCGCTTTTAAAGCCTCAAAAGCTTCAGCAATGGCAGGCAATAAGGATAAACGGCCATATTCAACCAAGGTCTTGATCAAATTTTGACCATGCTCGTTAAGATTGTCGCCACAGACTTTCAGAAATGCTGCTTCGATATCGGCGGCATTCAGTTTGGGGTTGTCAATCAGGGTTTTCATTTGGTCATTGGCAGCAATCGCAGCGGCCAATGCCAACATTTCAGACCATTTTGCCAATGCCTTTTTCTCTTTGCCCAGTTTGTAGGCAGCGACGGCATAAGGCCTTGCAATGGTTGAGAGTTCAGCCATGTTTTATCCCTTTTACCTTAAAGTTCCGCAGCGAGTTTAGCCAACATTTCGCTGTGTGCTTTAGCGTCAATCTCTTTACGCAGGATTTTTTCTGCACCAGCCACAGCCAGTGTGGAAACCTGTGCACGCAAACCTTCTTTGGCACGGTTCACTTCCTGATCGATTTCAGCTTTGGCACCTGCAATAATGCGATCACCTTCAGCTTTGGCATTTACCTTGGCTTCATCAATGATTTGAGCGGCGCGTTTTTCGGCTTGCCCAATAATCTCACTTGCCTTTTGTTTGGCCTCGTTCAGAGTGGTTTCAGATTTTTTAGCAGCCACTTCGAGGGCACTTTTGCCTTCTTGCGCAGCAGCCAAACCATCTGCGATTTCCTTTTGGCGTGTTTCAATCGCTTTTAACAGCGGCGGCCAAACGAATTTCACCGTGAACCAGATCAACACTGCAAATGCGATAGCTTGCGCGATGAGTGTGAAATTAATATTCATTTTGGATCCATCATACTGATTGGTTGAAAGGTTTAAGTAGACCTTAAACCCTACCGGGCGGAGATCACCGAGTAAAAATTACTTGGCAACAACGCTCAACAATGGGTTTGCGAAAGCAAACATCATTGCCAGACCAACACCAATAATGAAAGAAGCGTCGATCAGACCCAACAGCAGGAACACTTTACCTTGCAGGGCAGGGATCATTTCTGGTTGACGAGCAGCGCCTTCCAGGAAACTTGCACACATGATACCAATACCGATACAAGCGCCAGCGGCACCCAAACCAATGATCAAACCAATACCAACGCCTGTGTAGGCTTGAATCAATGCTAATGCTTCCATTTAATACCCTCTCTTATAAAGAATTAAAAACAACTACAAAGTTAAAAACTAGTGTGATTCATGCGCCATGGCCAGGTAGACCACAGTCAGCATCATGAAAATAAACGCTTGCAATGCCACAATCAGAATGTGGAAGATGGACCAGCCAGCGCCCAGCACAGCGCCCGCAACCGTACCAGTGATACCTGTCGCGGCCCACATACCTAACAGCAAGAAGATAATTTCACCGGCATACATGTTACCGAACAGTCGCAGTGAGTGTGAAAGTGGTTTTGAAACGTATTCAATCAAGTTGAACAGGAAGTTGGCTGGCCATACCAAAGGATTAGAACCAAACGGTGCACAGAACAATTCGTGAATCCAGCCACCCAGGCCTTTAGCCTTAATGGAGAAGAAAATCATGAGGAACCAGACAGCCAGTGCCAGTGCAAAAGTAGTGTTGATGTCTGATGTCGGCACAATACGCCATTTGGTATGCTCGCCGCCGATGGCAGAAGCTAGGTTAGCGACGTGATCGACAGGCAGGAAGTCCATGGCGTTCATGATCAGCACCCAGACAAACACAGTCAAGGCGGCCGGTGC
>CAKZJM010000308.1 GCA_936943315.1 uncultured Methylophilus sp.
GCTAACCTGCCCCGCCACTGGTGCACCCGTATGTGCGGCCACTTTGGAGTTATCTATTTTAGGTGTTCCAGTATATGTTAATTCGCTGGTAGATGCGGTCAAACTAAAGCTCGTCGCTGTTCCTGCACCGATACCAGCAACAAGTACTGGCGTAGATGTGGGACTGGGGGAAGATTGCGCAAGAGTGGCATTGACCACCGTGAGAGACGACGGCCGTATGGCAAAATTATCAGAGGAACACCCGGTTTTGACTAGCCCGACATCTGTCACCTTACAACGAAGACTCGAGTGAGGTCGTGTCACATCTGACGAAGTAAAAGTCACTTTCTTGCGTCCACTGTCAGAAATGGCAAAAGGGACTGTTTTGCTAGCCACAACGGTGGAGCCACATGCACCCGCACTGTCATCGACCAACTGCACAGTCAAACCAGTTGTAGAGTTATACCCACTAGACTGGGCCCCACTAGACAACAATGCGACTACATCGACATCGAATGACGTTCCAAATACTTTGGTATAAAGCGGGTTGCGAGCAGAAGAGTTTGTTTGCAGATTGTTATACGTTAATGTGTTTTCCATACATTCAAATGTATTCACGCATGGAGTGTTTGTGACTACAAAACTACAGCTTTGAGAGTTAGTTGCTGTGTTCCAGCATTTCACGCCATTCAAAGGCGCTTTGGTTAAATTGTTAGCGCCAAAGGTCAATGTCGTTGCGGTATTACTTTGCAATGTAAAGGTTGCAACCGACCCATTCGAACCCAGGTTAAATTGCTCATTTGGAGTCTTAGTCAAGCTCGAAGAGCTTGCTGGCAATAAATCCCCATACAAAGCCCCTGAGCTCACTAACTGATCATCAGGGCAAGGAACGCTAGAGGACAAACAAGCCATGACTTGCACATCAAAAGGACATTGTGAGCTAGTGCCTGCATGTCGAATTTCCAGATGATCATAGTTAGGAACAGCCGTAGAACCCACGACAAAGTCATAACTGAATTTATAGACACCTGCCGCAGTAAAATCATACTCAATTGCAGCACCGGTATCAGTCAATGTAGTATTGACGGTATTGGAGAGCTGATTAGTTTTGCCTATGCCACAGGCATCAGAATTCGAATTTGACCAAAAACTTTGCCAGTTCCCAACACAATATCGCGTAAAACTCCCATTCCGCTCCCTAAAGCTCTCAACCACATCCAAGTTGGCGGGCAATGTAGTGCTTGATGGGCAAGAGACATTGGTAGATGTACTGCCAGAAGAACAACTCCCTGACAATGGATAGGTACCCGCAACTTGTTTGCCATTTGAGTCGACGTATCGAACGCCACAGCCGCAATCAGACCCGCCAAGATAGGTATCAACTACGTGATAATACCTTACCGGATTACTCGAACTCACCGGGTATGTTGGAGGAATAGTGATTGTGACGCTTGCTGTCACGAAATCGAATGGATAGGTGTAACTCCATACAATACTCACTTGAGGGCCTGACGGCAGACTATTGTAGGGAACGGTAAATGTTGAAGTAGTCGTTTGGGCAACGCCTTGCGATGCCGTGGCGGGGGTTACCGTTGAAACAGAGACTCCTGTATAACTACTAGCACCATAAGCAAAGTGATCTGGCCCATAAATAGTGTTATTACCTCGAATATAAATACCGTTGTCCAGTCGGTTATTCGGAGGCGTTCTGTCAGGTTGGTATAGTTGGCCTGTACTGTTTAATCGCTGCACCTGAATTTGAGTACCGTCGTCAATGTATACCTTTAAGCCATTTGAAGTACTTGAACCGCCAGATGAGTTGAGTATAGAAGTTGCCGCCGACAATAAGCCGGAGCTCGTCATTCCTGCCAAGAATAATAGCCATACAAATAGTGTTCTACTCAATCCAAACACAGCAAATTCCTTCATTAATTACATTCTTCAGTGCCCATTAAACATCTGCTCAATGTGACCTTGATCTGTCGCTCAATATAATCTTGTGTACCCGCTGCACCTGTAGAGGCAGTGGAAGTAATACTGTAAATACCTATACTTTGGGTATTGCCTTTGTCTTGAGTGTTTACTTGATTGCAAGTAATGATGGTAGTGAAGCCATTAATCGTCAAAGACGTAGGAGAGGCTGGACAAGTCAGCATCGAACTTGATCCTGGGGACAATACCTGATAGGCCGCCCACTCAACCCCTGCTCTTGCAGCGAAATAAGCATTCGCCCCTTGCACGTCCTGAATCGTGCCCATTTGGGCAAGTAGGGACAACCGCATAGCGTAACCCACTAAGGCGGCTAGGGTCACCAATAAAAATATTGCCACAGGCAACATAAAACCCTTTGTGCGATAAGCAATGTTTTTCATGGCGAATTCACCACATTGATCAAGTTGATTAAACTGACTACACCGCCATTTTTTGAAAGCTGTAATTGCGCAGTCACCACCCCAGAATGCTGCATCACGCCCTCAGTGTAAGTGAAGCTGCAACTTGTCACATCCTCGGCTACTATGCTTGGCGTCATGCTACCAAAACTGGTTGGATGCCCTGATGTAATGGTATAGCCTGAATACATCAGCAACCGCCGGTTGGCGGTATCACATACGTAAAATGCAGCCCCGTTGACCACATAAAAACGGCTGCCAGGGGAAGGTAAAGGAAAGGCAGCGCCTGTATAGGTCAATGAGTTTAAATTGCTACCTGCACTCGTCAGTGTGCGAATATTATCGCCTTCATAGGCATTTGCACCTGAAATCCCCAAGTTATAAATTACCAACTGGTCACCATTATCAACATTCACCGCTTCGCCGAGCACTGTAAATGTGTCGCCACTTGCGGCAGAAAAGTCCAAGGAATCTTGCTGGTAACGTCCGCCCGCCTTGATAGGCACGAACTGCACATAATCACCGGCTGCCGAGACCCAAACACTATTCGGCAAGGCATTACGTATATCACGCGACATGCGGCGAAGAGAAAAATCAGCACGGTCGGCCAACTGGTAATAGGCTTCAGAATTCACGTAAGCAAGGATGGAGTTACGGATAAAACTCACGGAGATACCACCCAGAATTGCCATCACGACAATGACAATCACTAGCTCTACCAATGTAAAGCCTGACTGTTGACGCAATACTTTAGACTTTGGGCGCATAGCGAACCCTGTACCCAGTGAGCCGGATGGTGGTATTGGCTGGCCCGGTGACTGTCACCACAATCTGCAACACGGCGCTAGCAGGCAATGCCGCGAAAGTACCACTGCCACCTACTTGAGTAATAGCCACCGCCGCAGTGTAAGCATTCAAACCTGTTAATGCAGTATTGCTACCTATTCGGCAAATGCCCGTGCAGCCACCGCCAGGCATGGTGAAGCCGCCATAGTCGGCCACATTATCAAACGGGTTGGTTGCGCTGTAGCGACTTTCGGTAGATGGTGTAGGGCCAGTGAGTGTGGCATTTTGTGCATTGGTGCAATCGCTATAACTTGTCGCGATAGAAGCATTGGCATCATCGGGATCGCAAAACGTAAAAGGCATTTGCTGGATTTCTTGCATGAGTGATTCCGCAATCGCAATGGCCTGCTTGCGCGCCATTGGGTCTGCCGAATGACCACTCATGAAAGCCAAAGCACCAATGACGCCAGCAATCGCAGTCGTTACAATCACAATAAACACGACCATTTCAACCAGCGAAAAACCATGCTGGCTTTTTTTGCTCTGTTGCGGGGGGTTATTATTGTTATATTTACTTGTGGTCATATGCCCACCTGGTTAGGCCAGATGAATGATTTAGTGGATATAGCCTGTATTCGCCTCTACGGAAATGCCGACTGATTGCAATGTATTTTTTTTGTTGGTGACGCTGTAAGTAGCCACCACACTTGAAGGGTCTGCCCTTCCTAAACCATCGAACCCTAAAGCTTTATTAGAGGACTGTACCAGAACACTGCGAGAAAATGTCAGGACATATGCACCAGCAGTTTCCGGGTTGATCACCACTTGCCCAACGCCACAATTCGGATCAAAGCACAAACTGATAGTATTCGGCTGCACGACATCGTTGTGTATGACATAGACTTTTCGACGCTGGGCGATGGCCGTTTTTTGCGCATACCGAAGCGTAGATGAAAGCAAACCCGCGTCACCGCGGGTTTCGAAGATGTCACCATTGGCAAATCTTGGTGCGGCCACCGCAATCATGATGCCTGTCAGAGCGATCACCACTACCAACTCAACGAGCGTGAAGCCCTTATGCTGCCTCATAGAATGTAAATTAAAGTTTTAGCATTACTGACAGTTACTCGCAGTGCCTAAGCTGGTTGTAGTAACAACGCCAGTACCTTGATCATAAGTAAATGTACAATTAGTGAAACCCTTAGCCATAAAGGTTGATGTTGTACCACTGTGGCTGACTTGAAAGTTAGAATCAAGCGTTTGCAAAGCCGCCTCAATTCCACCTGAAGCTGCTGTAGGGTAACCCGGTGTAGTTCCGGAAGTGGTTACAGTGACATTATTTGTGCCATCCATCGATACCGTAGAACCAGAACTACCTGCAGCAATCCATGCTGCCCTTGCCATACTGGCTGCTGAACGAACTGATGCAGCTAAA
>CAKZJM010000309.1 GCA_936943315.1 uncultured Methylophilus sp.
TTGCGGTGTTTGCCCGTGGCCACGTGCTGCTTGAAGGGGATGTCGGTGTGGGTAAAACCACCTTGCTGCGTGCGTTTACGCGCGGCATTGGCGGTGGCTACCAGCGGATTGAAGGCACGATTGACCTGATGCCGAATGACCTGGTGTATCACACTTACCTCGGTGAAGACGGTAAGCCACACGTGAGCCCAGGTCCCTTGTTGATGTCTGGCCAGGATTTATCGATTTTCTTCTTTAACGAAATCAACCGCGCCCGGCCACAAGTGCACTCCCTCATGCTGCGTGTGATGGCAGAGCGCACATTGACTGCTTTTAATAAAGAACACTATTTCCCGCACATGCTGGTATTTGCTGACCGCAACCAGGTGGAGCGCGAAGAGACTTTTGATATTCCGTCTGCGGCACGTGACCGTTTCATGATGGAAATTCCCATTGTGGTACCGCCTGCGCATGACATCATGGAATCTCTGATTTTTGATACTCGCTTCCATGATGTGGATCAGCTGATTTCAAATGTACAGGCCGATATCCTCAAGTTCGACCAGTTGAACAGCTTTGCCAAAGTGATCCAGGAAAACATCCAGGCCAGTCCTGCCCTGCGCAAATACGCACTGGATTTATGGTTAGCGACCAAAGACCCGGTGGCATACGGTGTGAAAGTATCTAATGTGGATATGAAACGTCTGGTGCTAAGCGGCGCCAGCCCACGCGGCATGGGCATGCTGTTGCGCGCTGCGCGTGTGAATGCCTGGCTCAATGGCCGCGAAGCCGTGGTGCCTGAAGACCTGCATGCCGTGTTCCATGAAACGATCGCTCACCGCCTGGTCTTCAGCCCGGTGTACGAGATGCGCCGTACTGAAATCGCGCGTGAATTGCTGACTGGCATTGTTAACGCCATTGCAGCGCCTTAAGCTCGCCGACCGTTATGGAAATCATTAAGGAATTCAGCTATCACACCGGCTGGCGTTCCCGTTCGCGCAGACCAGGCCGCCACAAAAGCAACCAGCGCGGCATGGGGATGGAATTTCGTGGTCACACCACGCTACTTTCATACCCTGACCCACGCCGGATTGATATACGCCAGACCATACGCGACCCCATGGAGCAGGTGTATGTGCGCATTTTCAACCAGAAAAGCGCCACACCAGTATTTGTGATGTGTGACATGTC
>CAKZJM010000310.1 GCA_936943315.1 uncultured Methylophilus sp.
CAGCTTTTTAATCACTTTTGTCGGGTCAATGGCATCAGTATAATTGAGTGTCACCAACAGCGGCTCCGCGGACTGTATCCCTTGCAGGATATTCATATTGTAGGTAACTTGCACCTTGCCACTAGGCTTTTCCGTGACGTGATAGTTCCAGGCGGCCCAAGCCAGTTTTTTGCGGGGCATCAGGCGGGCATCGGTATGTAGGTATACAGTATTGTCTTGGTAAGGAATCGCCGCCAGCACTTCTCTTTCCTGAGGGGTTGCGTCCGCACCAAGGATATTTAAGGCCTCATCGCTATGGCAGGCGAAAAATACGTAATCAAAGTGTTGTGCCTGGCCATTGCTGCTATTCACGGTGACACCTTCGGGGTCACGCTTGACTGAAATGACTGGCGTATTAAGTTGGATGCGCTCACGGTAACCTGCCGTCAGCTTTTGCAAATAAGCGGCTGAGCCGCCGACAATGGTGCGCCATTGTGGCCGCTCATCGACGGTCAGCATGCCATGATGGTGAAAAAAACGTACAAAAAAGCGGGCAGGGAACTGTAGCATCTGTTCGGCATCGGTTGACCAGATCGCCGCGCCCATCGGGATGATGTAATCACGGATAAATTGTTGTGAATAGCCATGCTGGTTCAGATATTCACCTAGCGGGATTTCAACGCCGGGCGACAACAAAGCCAGCGACTCTTTATTAAATCGCAAAATATCTCGCACCATGCGGTAAAAGCGCGGAGAGAGCAGGTTGCGCCGTTGCGCGAACAAGCTGTTCAGCGAAGTGCCGTTGTATTCCAGCCCGGTCACCTCATTACGCACACTGAAACTCATGGTGCTATCGCGCCAGGCCACGCCTGTTTCGCGCAATATATGCTCAAACTCTGGATAGGTTTTATCATTAAACACAATAAACCCGGTGTCCACGGCATGGGTTTTTCCGGCGATTTCGACCTGATGCGTATGCGTGTGACCGCCGATGTAATCATTGGCTTCAAACAGCTTGATTTCATGGGCTGGATGCAGATAATAGGCAAGGGTATTGCCGGCGATACCGCCCCCGATAATGGCAATCCTCATGCTTACTCTCTCACTTCGTGATGTTGTTCACGAACCTCTAGCGGCACTTGTTTGAGGTTCCAGATCAGCCCTAAGCTAGCCAGGATTTTTAAACCATAATAAGTGAGATCTACCTCCCACCAGTAAAACCCCTGTTTCACCGAGCCAGGGAAGTGGTGATGATTGTTATGCCAACCTTCGCCTAAGGTAATGATGGCGATCAGCCAATTGTTACGGCTTTGGTCACGCGTGGAATACCGCCTGCTGCCCCAGAGATGCGCCAGGGAGTTCACACAAAAAGTCGCGTGGTACAAGGCGATGGTAGACACGACAAACCCCCATACCAGCAATTGCCAGCCATTGGTTTGCAATTGCGGCGCGTAGTGGGCCAGCAGTTCACCTAAACCATAAATCGATAACGCAAACACAATGGGGACCAGGCTATCAAAACGGTCTAGCCAGCATAACTCACCATAGCGGGTCAGCTCGCGGACACGCTCTAGTTGAGTCTTGAAGTTGGCATGGCTCAGAAACCAGCCCAAATGGCTCCATAACAAGCCATGCTGATGAGGTGAATGCACATCTTGAGGTTGGTCTGCATGCACATGGTGGCTGCGGTGATGAGCGGCCCACCATAATGGACCTCGCTGTACGGCAGTCGCGCCAATCAAGGCAAAAATAAATTGCCCAAGCCGAGAGGTTTGAAAAGTCTTGTGAGCGAAATAACGGTGATAAAAACCGGTGACTGCAAACATGCGTATCACATACATGGCGACCGCAAACGCAACAGCGAAGGCACTCCAGCCCACCCAATAAAGCGCAATCAAGGAAAGATGCAAAGCGACAAATGGCAACACCCGCCACCAGTCTATGCTTTCTGCGCTGGCATTGGCTGGCGGCTGATAGCGGTAGCTATCAAGCCAGCCAACCAGACGCCATAAACAGCCGTATATTCTTTGCAACATGAAATCCCCTCTCCTGGGATAATGCATTCATACTCGTTTTGTTAAATGTCTATTTTTTTATAGGGTGCTGCTGGGGAAACACGCGCAGCTTACTTGTGTCATAGCCCATAGACTGGACTCTGGACACTAAATCTTGATAGGTTTCCGGGCTTAACTGGGATTGTCTAGACATGATCCAGACATAATCCCGCTTGTTCCTGGCGATAATCGTTTGCTGATAGTTTTCACTCAGATAAGCGATCAGGTATTCGGATTTAAAGGGCCAGACAAACTGCATTTTCCATTCTGCATTGCCGGTGCCTTCTACGACATACCCGGTAGGATGATAGGTTTTCAATTTTCCATCAAAACTGCCTTCATGAAAAGTGAACGTGGTCGCAATCGAACCATCCTCGTTCTTTTGGTAACGCTCCACCGGATTGTAAGGATCTTTTTCTATGAAGGTGGGGATCGCAGCAATCACAAACCAGTCACCCATAAAACTGTCAAGATCAACCTCAGACACTGTTTTGATAGGCGGTAAGCTCTGGCAGGCGGATAGTCCTAATATACTCATCATGCAAATCACTTTAAGAAAATTTTTCAACATATTGATTAAATGAGTTTATAAATGATTTTGTAACCTTCAGGGGTGATTGACTCTAACGCAACCCATTGCTGCTGATCGTCATACCACAAGGTGATTTTCAGTTTATCTTTACCTTGATAACGCCCGGTTAAACGGTATTGATGCGCGTTCATCTGCTGGCCTTTTACCGTGATAGGCTGCAAGCCGTCATCTGTGACATTGATATCCAGGTACTCGGCATTTTGCGGGTTAAGCAACTGCTTTTGTTTCAATATCTCAGGGTTCCAATAAGCAAATGTCATGACGCACGCAGGCAACGATTGCGATTTGCCGTTTTTCTCTACGACAAATTGATCGCCTTGCTGTGAGCCTTTTACGTCAGTGACCTCTTTATTTTCTTCAGTATGCGCTTTTAACTGGCTCAGGCAGGCACCTTGCCAGGTTTCATCCGCCTGGTGTTGATAACGGTAAGCATTGATAAACAACACCTTGACCTTAAAGTTAGCCCGGCTTTGCAACTGGCTCTGGTTGAGCAAGAACGTGTGTGTACCAATTTTCTGTTTATCCAGCCACACGTCAAAATACCATTCTTTCGCTTGTGCGAAAGAAACATTGAGCAAGATAAGCACTGCGGCCAATGGCTTAAACATGGATATCCTCTTCACCCTCATTTTGGCAAGCCTGGAATAAATGCATTGGTCTGTTTGGCATACTCTGCATAGCCCGGGCGGCGGCTGTGTATGGTTTGCTCCATCAGGCTAACACCACTGACTTTAAGCAGTAAAAACGTCATGATGACGGGCGAAAACCATACCCAAGGGTTACCTGTGGCAGCACCAAACAAGGCAAACCCCCACCAGATCAGGCATTCACCAAAATAGTTAGGATGACGGCTATACCGCCAGAGGCCGGTGTTCAGCACCGCCTGGGTATGTTGCGCTTGCTGACGAAATTGCATCAGTTGCCAGTCGGCAACCGTTTCCCAGTAGAATCCCACCACAAATAATACGGCTGCAGCACCATCTAGCCAACCTGGTGCTGCAGGGCTGGTAATGGCCACATAGAGCGGATAAGAGATGATCCAGGCCAAAGCAGCCTGGAACCCAAAAATAATGTAGATACTTTTAAACCAGAAATAGGGTTCGTTATTTTTGCGGATGGTCTCGTAACGGTGATCTTCTTTGCCCCAATTGCGCCAGGTCAGAAAAATACTCAGGCGCAACGCCCAAAGCGTCACTGCAATGACAACCAGCCATGCGCGCGCAGATAACTCCGGCATGAATATCACGCTGGTATAAGCGGTGAGGGCCATAAACAGGCTCCACATGCTGTCAACATGGCTGTATTTGTGCGTGGCAAAACTTAACAGCCAGCCCGTCAACGCAAACGCCACAATAGCAATCAGTGCGTAGCTATAAATCATACCGGCCTCGTTTGCAGGGTTGAATTAAAGGTCTCACGTATCCAGATCAGCAAGGGCAATGCAACACCCCATTCCAGTGCGATCCAAACCAGGTTTAGTGTAGGGCCTGGCACCTGTACGGCACCAAATTTTTCAGCGCCCACATAAGCTAGCGGCCCAAAAATGGCGCCCAGCAGCGCTGCCAGGGCTAAACGATGCTGTAGCCAGCGCATGCTGACATTCAAGGTACAGGCAAACGCTAGCCATAGTCCAATCATCCAGTGTGGAATATGGCTGGCTGCTGCGGACTGGCTTGGGAAATCAACCCAACCCATAACGTAGACGACCTGGTCAAATAAGCAGCCTATGATGGCTGTCAAGAGCAGGGGCGATGCCTGCCGCCAGCCTTCAACCCATTGCAAATGCAACAAGGTCAGCACGGAGATCAGGCAGAGCAGGTAGGTTTCCCACCCCGTTCCAGCGGACAGCACACACGCCCACCACAGCAGTTGAAATGAAACGAAATTAAAGATCACCAGCTTTGAAGATGGCATACCGAATTTTTCCGCTTATCTCTTTGAAAACAGATAATGGCTGACCCACCAGGTTTGGCCGCGATCATAGCCAAACAGTTCTGCACACGCCATAAAGAAGATACGCCAGCGTTGGCGCCATATTTCTGCATCGGCCTGTCCATAGATGGACTGTAATACAGGGGTGAGCTCAGCATGATGCCGGTCCATATTTTCTAACCAGGCATTGGCTGTTTTTTGATAATGCACGCCACTCCAACGCCATGTATTCATGATCTTGAGATCATCCTGAAAGTAAAGTGGCAATTGATCGCTTGGCATCATGCCGCCGCTAAAAAAGTACTGGCTCATCCAGTCGTCATCTGACTTCACCTCAAAAGCATAAGGTGCGCTACGGTGTACAAAGATATGCTTGAAAAAAAGCCCATCTGGCTTCAGCCAGCGCGCCACCTTGGCGTATAGCAAGGTGTAATTGCGCATATGCTCAAACATCTCGACTGAAACAATGCGGTCATACGTCTGCTCAGTATCAAAGGTGTTCATATCGGCAGTGATTATGTGGATATTGGATAAACCACGTGCCTTGGCTTGCTGCAAGATATATTCACGTTGCGAAGCAGAATTTGAGACCCCGGTGATGTGTGCATCAGGATAATGACTGGCCATCCATAATGTTAAAGAGCCCCAGCCACATCCCAGCTCAAGGATTTGCAGTGGACCGCCCAGCCTGGCGTGCGTGCAGGTTTGTGACAAGGCAAGATGTTCTGCTTCATCTAGCGTTTTGGTCTCTGGCAGCCACAGGCAACTACTGTATTTGCGGTTCATCCCCAAGCAATATTGGTAAAAGCTGGCCGGAACCTCGTAATGCTGCGCGTTTGCTTTCTCGGGTAACGGCGCAATCTCGGCCAGCTGCATCTGCTCAATAAAGGCACTCAAATTTGACTGTGTACGCTCGCAATCGTTGTCGGCAATTTCGACCAACCTATCGCGGCACAGTTTTCGTATTCCCCAGCGGATCACTGCGTCAGAAAGTAGCCCTTTTTCAGCGAGTTGCAACGCAAATGATGTTTTTTCAGATTCGATTGTCATGATTATGATTATTGTACGAATGAATGATTCATGTCTATGGCCATTGCGAATGAGATTTGGTTTCATCATTCACAAAAAAAATTTCAAAATCACAGACTCGTTTTTACCGCAGAAGTTTTACATGTATACTAACCTGTATAGTCTACAGGTTACCAGAGATGAACACAGCCCCTATGAATCGTATTCTGAGTTACACCACAGCCGGCGTTTGCTGTCTGCTATTCGCTTGCACGCATGCGGCCAAGCCAATTGACAACAGCAGCAATCGCGATTGGCCTAGTTACGGCTTGAATATGGAGTCACAAAGATTTTCGAGTCTGACTCAAATAAACCGTCAAACGGTGAATCAGTTGCAGCCCGCCTGGACCTTAGAAACCGGCATCAAGGCGACTTTTCAGGCTACCCCCATCGTGGTGAATGGCATCATGTATGTGAGTCTGCCTTACAACCATGTCATCGCACTGGATGCCGCCACCGGTAAGCAACTCTGGAAATACACGCATACGCGCAAACCTGACTGGGCGATGTGCTGTGGCCCGGCTAATCGCGGTGTTGCCGTGGCTGAGGGCAAGGTGCTGATGGGGACCGTAGATGCACGATTAATTGCCCTTGACGCCAAAAGCGGTGAAAAGTTATGGGACATTGATGTGGCCGGTAGCCAGGTTAATACCGAACACCAGGACGCACTCAGTGGTAACGATCCTAACAAAACACGCAAAGTCACTGGTGGCACCGGCGTAGGGATCGCCATGGCGCCGGTGATTTACCAACATAAAGTCATTATCGGCATCACCGGCGTAGGCTATGGCTTGCACATAGACAACCCACGCAGCGATGCGCCGCTTGGTGCCGTGATTGGTGTTACCGGCCGCTATGGCCGCCCGGGCTTTCTGGCCGCGTTTGACTTGAACGATGGTCACCAGGTGTGGCAGTTTGACACCATTCCTAAACAGGGCTGGGAAGGGCAGTTTACAACCCGGACAGCAGATGGCAATCAGTTTGAAAGAGATATTGCATCTGAAAAAGAGGCTTTAAAAGCGTATCCAGACTCAGCCCGTTTTGGCGGAGGCTCGGCCTGGAGCACCCCGGCGATCGATACAGCCACTCATACCCTTTATTTCGGTACGGGCAATCCTTCACCACAAATGAATGATGTATCCAGGCCAGGGGATAACCTCTATACCGTTTCATTAGTTGCGCTGGACGCTGAGACAGGCCAATACAAATGGCATTATCAACAAGTGCCCCATGACTTATGGGGTTACGACTTGGCTAGCCCACCGGTACTGTTTAATTATCGCTCTCAAGGCAAAACGGTGGCTGCGGTAGGGCAGGCCAGTAAAACCGGCTGGTTCTATATTCATGACCGCAGTACAGGCCAGTTCCTGGCTAAATCAGCGCCGTTCGTGCCTCAACATAATTTATTCAAAAAACCCAGCGCTGAAGGCACCGTTGTTTATCCAGGCATCCTCGGCGGAGCCAACTGGTCGCCGGTGAGTGTGAATGAACAGCAGCAAACCGTTTATGTCGCGGCCATGCATAGCCCAATCAAATATACCTTGCATGACACTGAGGTCAAAGCGGACGAAAAACCACTGCGTTATGCGGCTAGCGAACCAACCAACGATGAACGCTGGGGCGTGTTAAGTGCAATTGACTTAAAGACCGGGCAGATT
>CAKZJM010000311.1 GCA_936943315.1 uncultured Methylophilus sp.
TTTAAGACCGTCACTGCCACCAGTCTGGAACAGATTTGCCAGGCGATTAAGACCATGCAGGTGCGTGGCGCACCCTTGATCGGGGCAGCGGCGGCCTATGGCGTGGTGTTGGGTATCCAGCATACGGCTACGGATGAAAAATTGGCTGCGGTTGTCAGGCAATTGGTGGCGACCCGCCCGACTGCCGTGAACCTGGCCTGGGCAGCACACCGCATGCAACAGCAACTGCTCAGCTTGCCGGTGGCTACACGGGCTGACGCCGCCTGGGCCATGGCACAAGCCATCGCAGATGAAGATGTCGCGCAAAACCTGGCGATTGGCCAGCATGGCAAACCCTTGATCGCGGCAAAAGCCTCGGTCGATCCCTCGCAAGTGGTGAATATCCTGACCCATTGCAATGCAGGCTGGCTGGCGACCGTGGATGGTGGCACAGCGTTGGCCCCGATTTACGCCGCGCATGATGCCGGGCTCAAGGTGCATGTGTGGGTGGATGAAACGCGTCCGCGCAACCAGGGCGCCAGCCTGACCGCCTGGGAACTGGCACAGCATGGGGTGCCGCATACCGTGATTGCTGATAACGCGGGTGGCCATTTAATGCAGCATGGTCAAGTGGACCTGGTGATTGTCGGCGCTGACCGTGTGTCGCGCCATGGCGATGTCTGCAACAAGATCGGCACATATCTCAAGGCACTGGCAGCGTTTGACCAGCAGGTGCCATTTTATGCCGCAGTCCCCACGCCCACCATAGACTGGCAGTTGGCGCGTGGTGCGGATATCGAGATTGAAATGCGCGATCCCGATGAAGTGGCTTATATGCAAGGCGAAGATCAAGACGGGAACGTGCAGCAAATTCGAGTGATTCCGCATGAAAGCGCCGCGTTGAATCCTGCGTTTGATGTGACACCTGCCCGGCTGGTCACCGGCATCATTACCGAGCGCGGAGTGTTTCCCCCTGACCAATTACAGACACTGGAGCGTGCAACATGACACCGACCCCTGCACAACAGTTACTGGAGGCTGTTCAGTGCATGGCGCAAGCCGGGCTCAATAAAGGTACGTCCGGTAACGCCAGTGTCAGGCTGGACGATGGCTTCCTGATCACGCCTTCTGGTGTCCCGGTGGAGAAACTGACTGTCGGCAGTATGGTGTATATGGATTGGACAGGCACGGCTGAGGCCGGTAAAAAACCTTCCAGTGAGTGGCGTTTTCACCGTGATGTCTTGCAGGCGAGGCCAGAGGTCGGTGCGGTTGTGCATTGCCACAGCATGTTTGCCACCACGATTGCCTGCATGGGACGCAACGTGCCGCCGTTTCATTACATGATTGCGACTGCAGGCGGGGACGATATTCGTTGTGCGCCATATGCCTTGTTTGGCACGCAGGCCTTATCCGATGTGGCTGTGGCCGCCTTGCAAGACCGCAAGGCCTGTCTGCTAGCCCATCACGGCATGATCGCGGTAGGCCAGCAGCTCTCGCAGGCACTGGCCATTGCCATCGAGGTTGAAAACCTGTGTGAACAGTACTGGCGTTTACTGCAATGTGGGGAACCCACACTGCTCACACCAGAGCAAATGCGTGATGTGCATGCCCAGTTCAAGGGCTATGGCCAATGGGGAAAGTAAGCGGTTTATAGCTTGGGAAAGAGTTCCAGCGTCGTCAGGCGCAATAAGCGGCTAGGGTCACATACAAAAACCGTATTCTCCATGCCCAGGATTGCTTCGGCTGGGGCGTAGCAGCGGAGCAACACACCACCGGTATCCACGGCATTGAGGCCTTTGGCATAGCTGGTGGCGATTTCTTGCGAAGGCGTCCAGCAAAACCCGATTTCATCCCGGTCAAACAAAAACCAGCATTCACCGCGGTAGAGCGTGCAGCCTTCGCCATCATAGCCAGGCAGGGCTTTTCTGAGCACGGCCAAGATCAAATCGTCATCGCGGATTTTTGCCCGCAGGTCGCCGCCGTATTGTATCCACAGCGCTGCGATTTTCGCTTTCTGAAAGGCGGTCTCGTCTGCAAGCTGTGAGAGGTATTCAAATGTTTCTCGCCACAGCGGTGGCTCCACCGCATTGACGTAAGCGCCCAGGCAAAACTGCCTGGCAAGAGACTGGGGTGTTTGTTTGGTCAGCATGAATATGAGGGCCGGGCAGCTTAGCGCACCCACTCGCCCTCAATCAGTTTTTCTTGTGGCTGGAACTGCTGCTTATAGGCCATTTTCTGGCTGTCGGCGATCCAGTAGCCCAGGTATAAATAAGGCAGGTTGAGTTGCTTGGCCCAGTCAATTTGCCACAAAATGCTATGGGTGCCGTAACTGGCCTTATCACTGGCATCATAAAAGGTATAGACCGCAGACAGGCCATCCATCACCACATCAATCACACTGACCATTTTGAGGGCGTGTTGTGCGTCGCGAAACTCGACCATCAGGCTGTCCACGTTGCTTTGACACAAAAACTGCTGATATTGCGCGGCCTCATCTTCTGGCTCGGCGGGGTGATCCGGCCCATTGTGGTGACGTTGGGACTGATATGCCTGATACAAGGCAAAGTGCTCAGCGTCGTAGTGGGCTTCCACAATCCTGACTTGCAGATCAGCATGCTTTTTGTAAGCCCGCAGTTGACTACGCGTGGCCTGGAACTCGTTGACCGGGAGGCGCACTGAAATGCAGGCATTACAATGTTCACAATGGGGGCGGTAGGCAAATTTGCCGCTGCGTCTGAAACCTTGCTGGATCAACCCACTGTAAACCGTGCCATCGACCAGGTTTTGGGGCGTGGCAATCAGGCTTTGTGCCAATTTTTTTGGCAGGTAGCCGCATGGGTAGGCGGTGGTCACATAAAACTGCAGTTTTTGCAGCGGGGCATCGTTAGGTAGCGTCATCTTGCACTAGCTCGTTCAGTTGCGCGATAAATCTGTCTCTCGGAATTTCAACAGCACCAAAGCTCGCCAGTAGGGGCGTATGCATCTGGCAATCTATCATACCGACTTGTTGCGCTTTTAACCATTGCACCAGATGGGCAAAGGCCACTTTGGAGGCATTGCTCACATGGTGGAACATGCTTTCACCATAAAACATGCGGCCAATTTTGACCCCATAGCAGCCACCTACCAGTTGGCCCTGTTGCCAAGCCTCCACGCTGTGCGCATAACCAAGCTGATGCAATTGATGGTAAGCCTCTATCATTTCATCTGAAATCCAGGTGCCGGGCTGGCCTGGGCGGGGCGTTTGAGCACAGGCCTGCATCACGGCTTTAAAGTCGGTATTCACGCGGATTTCAAACGGGCGTTGTTGCATGACTTTTCGCAATGAACGGCTGATTTTAAGTGACTGCGGAAACAGCACCATGCGCGGATCGGGGCTCCACCAGAGGATGGGTTCGCCTGGACTAAACCAGGGGAAGATACCTTGTTTATAAGCGGCAAGCAGTCTTTGCGTTTTCAGGTCACCGCCAATCGCGATCAACCCGTTTGGCTCGGTCAAGGCTTGCTGCAAAGGAGGAAAAGGCGTGTGTGTGCCTAAAATAAGCACGGGCCCACCCGGCAGCGGGTAGTAATTGTCATGCATAAACGTTAGCTAAACTCGTAAGGATCGTGCTTGCCTGCCCACTCTATCACCTTGTGACCTGCCATGCCGCGCGAAATTCCAAACCCTTGTGCATAATCACAACCTAAGTCAGCCAGGATATGTGCCTGTTCGGCTTTTTCCACACCTTCGGCAATCACTTTACGGCCAAATTCACGGCTCAGGGTAATCACGCCCCGGATCACGGCCATATCTTCCTGGTTTGTCAGCATGTTATGCACAAAAGACTGGTCGATTTTAATGGTGTTGACCGGTAGCCGGCGCAGGTAAATTAGGGAGGAGTAGCCGGAGCCAAAATCATCAATCGAGAACGCGACCCCCAAAGCCTGGCATTGCTGGATGACCCGGTTAACACGTACGAAGTCACTGATCGCCGCACTCTCGGTGATTTCGATATGCAGTTGCGGCGGCTTGATTTTAGGGTATTTTTTAAACAGGGCAGCCAAATGGTCGGAAAAGTTTTTATGCATTAAATGCTGCGCTGCAATGTTCACCGATACCTGTGTGTGCAGCCCGCCATCTTGCCATTCGGATAATTGGCGCAGGCTTTCCTCAATCACCCAGTTGCCAATGTCAATGATCAGGCTGGTGTGCTCCACGGCAATCAGAAAGTCATTCGGGTAAAGCAGGCCTCTGACGGGGTGTTGCCAGCGCAATAAAGCCTCAAAGCAGAATAGCTCGCCTGTTTTCATGCAGACTTGTGGCTGGTAAACCAGCTTGATGTGATTTCTCTGGATGGCGTTGAGCAGGTCGCGCAGCAGTACTTGCTGTTGTTGGGATTGTTGTGCCGAGGCCAAGTCAAACAGGTGATATTGGTGTCCACCATGTGTTTTGGCGTGATACATCGCATGGTCGGCATGACGCAGCAAGGTGTCTGGCGGATTGTGGTCTATCGGATACAAGGTATAACCGATGCTGGCAGAAATCGAGAATTTGAACTTGTCTACGGTAAACGGTTTTTCGATGGTCGCCAGCAACTTCTTGAGCCGGCGGGTATATTCAATTTGCGTCCTGCCACCGCATAGCAACATGGCAAACTCGTCCCCGCCCAGGCGCGCCAAGGTGTCATGTGGTTTCAGGATGCCAGTGAGCCGGGTCGCCAGCTGCATCAGCAACTTGTCACCATATTCATGACCATACTGGTCATTCACAATTTTGAAGTCGTCGAGATCAATGTAGCAAATGGCTACCAGTGACTGCTGGCGTTCGGCTTCCAGCAAGGCCTGTTGCAGGCGGCTGGAAAACAGCACACGGTTAGGCAGCTGGGTTAATACGTCGTGATACGCCAGGTGTTCCAGCATATTTTGCTGTTCTTTGGCATGCGTGATATCCGAAAATAAACCGACATAATATTGAAACTCGCCCGCCGGATTGAGAACTGGCGACAGTTCCAGTTTTACCAGGTAATCATGCCCCTGGTGGTGGCGGTTCCACACTTCACCTTGCCAGGCCTGGAAAGCCTGTTCGCCGGTATAGAGCGACTGAAAAAAGTCTTCCTCCTGGCTGGCAATGCCTAGGGCTGCCGGCTGCTGCCCTATGGCTTCGGTAGTTGAGTAACCGGTGACAATACTAAAGGACGGGTTACATTGCACAATCAGGCCATGATGATCGGTAATGAAAATGGCATCGTGCGCGTGCTCAAACACACTGGCAGAGATTTGCAGCCGGTTGGCGCTGGCCTGTATCTGACTCATCATTTCACGCAGACGCCGCCGCATTTTCAGCATGTTGGCGATCAGCGTATCGGGCGCTGCGGCAATGTTGTCCTCTGCAAAATCACCACTTTCGATGCGCATCAGCAGTTGTTTGGCCGTTTCCGGGTCGCCGCCCAGGGGGTTCAATACAAAACGCTGCAGCCCGCTGATGACCACCATCACGACCACCAGGGTCAGGCTAAACGCAATGATCATGACCGGCGAAACTGCACCCAGGGCTGACCAGTAAGCCTCAGAAACCGGATACAGGATATTGATCTGGAAATCCCATTCCGGCACATCCTTGGTCACTTTCTTCCATTGATGCTGCTGGTCTTGCAGAGCTTCCTTCGCCTGCAGTTTGCTCATGCCGTCAGTCAGAAAGCGGATTTTTCCGTGGCCATCGGTGATGGCGACAAAGCCTTTTTCCATAAATCCCCATTGCCGGATGGCCTGGTCAATGGCATTAAAGTCCAGCTTGTAACCGACATACCATGCCCCAATCAGCTTGCCGTTTACATCATGCATGGGCTCGTAGCGTGAGAGATAAGCCTCGCCCAAAATGTCTACCACGCCATAATAGGTTTGATCTTTGAGCAGGCTTTCGATGGCCTTGCCTGCGGGGTTAAGCTCGGTGCCGAAAGCGTTGCTGCCGTCGGCTTTTTTGACATTGGTGGCAATGCGCAGAAACTGCTGTCCGCGTTTGACAAAGATGGTGGCGGTGCCACTGCCAATCCGGGTGACGGAATCAACCAGGATGGTTCTTCCGGTTTGCTCGTTTAGCCCAAAGCGCAAATTGGGCACGGCGGTGTCTTGCATGTTAGTGACACCGTGTATATTCGGCTCACCTTCTACCGAGGCATACTGCTTGAGCAAGGCCATGCTCGACAGCACATGCTCACTGACCAGGGTCCTGGCAGTGATGAGCAGGTTGGTGAGTTTTTGTGTTTCCTCGTTGGCTTCGCTTTCAATCTTGGTCAGGTGGTGATTGAAAATATAGGCAAATGAAAGAAGGCCGGTGAGCAGCCCAAACACTGCGAGTGGCAACAAGATTTTCTTGAATAATGCGTAATGCTTCATTATTAATTTATGTAATTTTTATATAAAAAATATCCCCGTGATGCTTCAAGGTTATACAGGGCTTTAATGCTGGCTGCAATAACAAATAGGGCATGTCAGCGGAGAGAAATATATTTTTAATGGCTGCGTCTGATTCAGAACACAACGCTTTGTTGCCGCTGTGCGAGTTACTTGGGTATGCGCATGAGCGTTTGACTGGCAACTTTTATTAAAAAAATGATTTCAAATCAATCGATTAACGCGTAAAATGCGCAATCCTCAAGCTTTGCTGGTCACCCGCGTGGAAATCTATACCTCCCTCACTGCCAAACCCGTTAACAGCTATCGTCCTTACTGGGCCAAGCGTTTCGGGACTGCGCCCGTGCTGCCCATGAGCCGCGCCGAAATGGATGCGCTGGGCTGGGATAGTTGCGACATTATTCTGGTCAGTGGCGATGCTTATATAGACCACCCTAGTTTTGGGGTGGCGCTAATTGGGCGTTTGCTGGAGGCCCAGGGTTTTCGTGTGGGCATTATTGCGCAACCCGACTGGCAGTCGGCAGAGCCGTTCAAGGTGCTGGGAAAGCCTAATCTTTATTTTGGCGTCACCGCCGGTAATATGGATAGCATGGTCAACCGCTACACGGCAGACCGTAAAATCCGCTCTGATGATGCGTATACCCCGAATGCTGAAGCCAACAAGCGGCCAGACCGTGCCGTGTTGGTCTATTCACAGCGCTGTAAAGAAGCGTATCCAGAGGTGCCGCTGGTCATTGGCAGTATCGAGGCCAGCCTGCGCCGCATTGCCCATTATGATTATTGGTCAGACAAAGTCCGCCGTTCCATCCTGATTGATTCAAAAGCGGATTTGCTCTTGTATGGCAATGCCGAACGTGCGATTGTCGAGCTGACGCACCGTATTGCGCGTGGCGAAGCCATCCACGAGATCCAGGATATCCGCGGCACCGCGTTTATCCGCAAACAAGTGCCTGATGAGTTCCTCGAAGTGCCTTCCACTCGACTGGACCGCCCTGGCGTGGTTGAAAAACATGAAGACCCCTATGCCATGAAAATGGGCAAGGGCGATGCCAGTTGTGCCACGGATGACAAAGACGCCGCTCCGGCAGCGCCTACCATCAGCCTGCCTTTGCCGCTCAAAGCAGCCAAAGTGCCGCGTGATCGCCAGGTCATCCGCATGCCGTCGTACGAAGAAGTGGTGAATGACCCGGTCATGTACGCACATGCCTCGCGTGTACTTCATCTGGAGGCGAACCCGGGCAATGCGCGGGCACTGGTACAAAAACATGGTCACCGTGAGGTCTGGCTCAATCCGCCACCTATTCCGCTCACGACCAAAGAGATGGACTACGTCTACGACTTGCCTTATGCCAGAATGCCGCACCCGGTGTACGGCGAGGCCAAGATTCCGGCCTGGGAGATGATCCGCTTCTCTGTCAATATCATGCGTGGCTGCTTTGGCGGTTGCACATTCTGCTCCATTACTGAGCATGAAGGGCGCATTATCCAGAGCCGTTCCGAAGAGTCTATTTTGCGTGAGATTGAAGAAATCCGCGACAAAGTCGATGGCTTTACCGGGGTGATTTCTGACCTGGGTGGGCCTACGGCCAATATGTACCGTCTCTCCTGCAAGTCAGAAGAGATTGAGAAAAATTGCCGCAAGCTCTCTTGTGTCTATCCTGGCGTATGCGAAAACCTCAATACCGACCATTCGGCCTTGATCCAGCTTTACCGCAAGGCGCGCAACCTGCGCGGCGTCAAAAAAATCCTGATCGGTTCTGGCCTGCGTTATGACCTCGCGGTCAAATCACCAGAATATGTCAAAGAACTGGTGCAGCACCATGTGGGCGGTTACCTCAAGATTGCGCCTGAGCACTCGGAAGAAAACGTGCTCAGCAAAATGATGAAACCCGGCATGGGCGCCTATGACGAGTTCAAGCGCATGTTTGAAAAATTCAGTGCTGAGGCTGGCAAAAAACAATACCTGATCCCGTATTTTATTGCGGCTCACCCTGGCACCACCGACGAAGATATGGTGAACTTGGCTTTATGGCTCAAGCGGAATGATTTCAGGTTAGACCAGGTGCAGACCTTTACCCCGACGCCGATGGCGATGGCCACGGCCATGTATCACAGTGGTAAAAATCCCTTACGCAAGGTCACCCCGGATTCTGAAGCGGTGCCTATTCCCAAGGCGGGCAATATTCGAAAATTGCATAAAGCCTTTATCCGCTACCATGATCCGCAAAACTGGCCCATGCTGCGTGAAGCCTTGAAGAAGATGGGGCGTGCCGATTTGATCGGGAATGGTAAAAAGCATCTGGTCCCCGCCTATCAGCCGGCCGTCTTGCCTAAAATCGTGCAGTCAGACGGTAGCCGTTTTCAGGCCAAACCCTTGCCCAAAGGATTTAACCAGACGAGAAGCTTTGCCAGCCCGAAAAAACAGCCGGGTGGCCGCAACAAGCATTAGCTCGGGTCGATGTGGGCATCCACCAGTGTGGGTGGCCGATAGTCGGCTTGTGCACGCCACTTGGCGGTAATCGTCTCATCGATAGTGATATTCACGGCTGTTAACGGGCCTTGCGTCACCGCATATGGCCGGTAGAAGCGGCCATCGCCTTTTTTAAAGACTCCTTTAAACCAGCCATACAATCCGTAAGCGAATGCTTTGAACGAATCTGTCGGATTAGTCAGATAAGCATCTGGTGCAGCCTTGAACGGTTTGAGTTTGAGCCCAGCCGCATGTGCTTTTTCCAGCATCCAGGCCAGCGCAATCCCTGCCAGTGGGTCTTTGCCATAGCCGCCGCCGACATTGGCATGCGCGCCTATAAACCAGCGCTGTTCGACGTCGATATTTTCAGGCTTTTTGCTGCCACCTTCGTTGGTCCACATCGCCACTTTATACGCCTCACGGTGCTCATCTATCGCCATGGCGTGATATGCATAAGACACAATTTTTGAAAGCTCGGTGTCATGCCAGGCATAAAACCCATTCTCAGAAATCATGGTGCCCGGAATGCCCAATGCCCCCACCGTGTCCCACACGCCTAAAAAGTGCACGCGCACTTCTTTACTGTAGGTTTGCCTGAATGCCATGCACTCGCTGCCATCTGGGCGGGCAGACTTGTCTCGGTATAATGTTTCTGCACGTTGTAACAGATCGGGGGTGCTGGTTTTGAGCAACCCGCATTTGCGGATCAGGCCGACCATGCTCCTGGCCGTGTAGGCGCCGCGGCTGAAGCCGAATACCCAGATATCATCGCCCTCCAGATAGTGCTTTACCAGCCAGTCATAGCCTTTCAGCAAGTTCTGGCTCAGGCCATAGCCAAACAGTCCACCACGCAGTTTGTCACCGGTGGCGGTGCCTACGCCAGGCTCATAAAAAAAGCGCTGGTGTATCTCACCGTCATCCTCTTCAATCAAGGTGGAGAGCTGATACACATTGGTCAGGTCTTCAGGGTCATTCCAGGTGCCATCAAACAGGACAATCAGTCTTTCTTTTGCTCTCATGGCTTGCCTCCGGTGGGTTGCAGGGTCATCAGGCCTGGCATCAATGACTGAATTTGCGCCACGATGGCTTGTTCATGGGTGCCCATGGGCAGCTTGAGGTTTTGCGCGATGTGTTCGCCAAGCCGCCGGTAGCTCTCGAATTGGGATTCGCTGAAAAACTGGTCCACGGTACTATCATGTGGGAAACAGGGCTCCTGCAATTTGAAGTTGATCAGGTCGCTGGGTTCGTCTCCGGTCAGTGAGCTCTTGATGTAGACCAGGTAGCCCATATGCTCAGGATCGCCATCGCCCAGGTAGTCAATGGTTCCGATGGCAAAGTGACGTGTCCCGCATTTAAACAGCCCATACTTGCAATCATTCACGGGCAGCAAGGCGTTGATATCCAGTTTAATGGTGATGCCGAAATCGACTTTGCATTTGCGGATGGCATTGCCCAGATCTTCAAACTCATAATCGCCATCGGCCCCGGCATCAATGGCGACAATCAATTTGCAACGGCGGCGCACCAGTTCGTAAATGCCCAGGTTTTCAAAGTGACCGCCATCAGACAGGTAAAGATAACCAGAGGTCGAGCCGGTTTTGGTGACCAGTTCTTTCATGAGGTAGAACAGGTTCCAGAATGGCGACTGGCGTTGGGGCGGGTTGCGCAGGCGATGTTTGCAACCCCAGTGTGAGAGCAGGCGGTTGAGGTGATTTTCATGCAGGGGATTGCCAAACCAGCGGCCCAGGCGGGCGTTGAATATGGTCATGATAAAACCCATGACCGGGTTAGTGTGATACCCCATATTAGGGCTGGCCGCGGCACCGCTGGTCGATACCAAGCTGCCGAGTTCGGGGCCGCCTTCCCCCGTGTAATGATACGTGTCGTACCAGACTTCGGTCTCGGGCAATTTGAAGCCGCAGTAATAAGGGCTGAACATAAACGAAGCCGCCTGGCGCTGTTG
>CAKZJM010000312.1 GCA_936943315.1 uncultured Methylophilus sp.
GATTGCGATTCCAGCGAAAGTTGAAGTTGTAATCTCTGCTTCTGAAGTTGCAGTAAGCGGTCCTTTGGGTAAATTGAGCCAAGCGCTGTCTGCTGACATTTCAGTGGTTCGTGAAGGCGAGCAATTATTGGTGAAATCCAATAGCGAAACACAACATGCGCGTGCAATGTCCGGTACTACCCGCGCATTGCTGGCAAACATGGTACAAGGTGTTTCCGCTGGCTTTACCCGTAAGCTGTCACTGATTGGCGTGGGTTATAAAGCCAATGCTCAAGGTTCAACCTTGAACCTAGAGCTCGGCTATTCTCATCCGATTAACCACAAAATGCCTGAAGGCGTAACTGTGCAAACACCTACTCCAACTGAAGTGGTGTTGACTGGTGCGAACAAGCAAGTGGTTGGTCAAGTGGCTGCACAAATTCGCGCTTACCGTGCGCCTGAGCCTTACAAAGGTAAAGGTGTTCGTTATGCGGACGAAGTGGTGGTCATTAAAGAGACCAAGAAAAAATAAGTAAGACACTTGTAGGTTAAACAACCTGAACAGTGAATCAACATTAAAGGTAAATTCAATGAAGAACGTAAATAACCGCTTGCGCAGAGCACGTAAAACCCGTGCCAAAATCGCCGAGTTGAAAGTGACACGTTTGAGTGTACATCGCACCAATACCAATATCTATGCACAGATCATTGCTGAAACTGGCGATCGCGTATTGGCGAGTGCATCCACCGTTGAGGCTGAAGTGCGTCAACAACTGAAAAATGGCGGTAACGTCGAAGCTGCAACCCTGATTGGTAAGCGTATTGCTGAAAAAGCAGCAAAAGCTGGCATTACCACTGTTGCATTTGATCGTTCAGGCTACAAGTATCACGGTCGTATCAAAGCTTTGGCTGACGCTGCCCGTGAATCTGGTCTCAAATTCTAAGGGTGAGATAAAGAATGGCTAAAGATATTGAACAACAGCAGCAAACTGACGGTTTGCGCGAAAAGATGATTACCGTTAACCGTGTTAGTAAAACGGTTAAAGGTGGTCGTATCATGAGCTTCGCTGCATTGACCGTGGTTGGTGATGGTGATGGTGCCGTTGGTATGGGTAAAGGTAAAGCACGTGAAGTGCCTGTGGCTGTACAAAAAGCCATGGACGAAGCACGTCGTAGCATGGTTAAAGTGAACCTGAACAATGGCACATTGCACCACGCAGTGACCGGTGTTCACGGTGCAGCTAAAGTGCTGATTCAGCCAGCTTCTGAAGGTACCGGTATTATTGCTGGTGGCGCGATGCGTGCTATTTTCGAAGTGATGGGTGTGACTAACGTGGTTGCGAAAAGTATTGGTTCTACCAATCCTTACAACCTGGTTCGTGCGACTTTGAATGGTCTGGCATCCATGAACACTCCGGCTGAAATTGCCGCTAAACGTGGTAAGACCGTAGAAGAAATCAGAGGTTAATCATGGCTAAAGCTAAAAAAGAAAGCGCGACTATCAAAGTAACGCTGGTAAGAAGTTTGATTGGTCGTATTGAAGCTCACAAAGCCTCTGTACGTGGCTTGGGCTTGCGTCGTATGCATCATACTGTTGAAGTTCAGGATACTCCTGAAAATCGCGGCATGATCAACGCTGTGAGTTATCTTTTGAAGGTTGAATAATCATGCAATTAAACACGATTAAGCCTGCTGCAGGCGCAAAAAAAGCATCTCGTCGTTTAGGTCGTGGTATTGGCTCTGGCTTGGGTAAGACTGGTGGCCGTGGTCACAAAGGTCAAAAGTCTCGTGCTGGTGGTTTCCACAAAGTAGGTTTCGAAGGTGGTCAAATGCCTTTGCAACGTCGCTTGCCAAAACGTGGTTTTAACTCTTTGACACAAGCTGACACTGCACGTATCCGTACTAGCGAATTGGCGTTGGTCGATGCTGAAGTCGTAGACATCTTGGTGTTGAAAGCCGCTAAATTGGTACCTGCAACTGCAAAAGCAGTAAAAGTTTACCTGTCTGGCGACGTCGCAGCAAAAGTGCAAGTACAAGGTTTGTTATTGACCAAAGGTGCTAAAGCAGCCATCGAGTCCGCTGGCGGTAAAGTACTGGAAGTGTAATCGTAGTCAAAAAGAGAGTATCAGCTTGGCACAGGATAATATCTTAAGTTCCGTCAGCAAACTTGGCGAATTAAAAAGCCGTTTGTGGTTCTTGTTGGGTGCATTGGTAGTTTACCGCTTAGGTGCACATATTCCAGTGCCAGGCATTGATCCAACTGTGTTAAAGCAGTTGTTCGATACGCAGAAAGATGGCATTTTGGGCATGTTCAACATGTTCTCCGGTGGCGCGTTATCTCGCTTCACCGTGTTTGCCTTGGGTATCATGCCCTATATTTCTGCTTCGATTATTATGCAGTTGCTGACTGTGGTATCTCCGCAGTTGGAGCAACTGAAAAAAGAAGGTGAAGCTGGCCGTCGCCAGATCACCAAATATACCCGTTATGGGACAGTGTTGCTGGCGACTTTTCAGGCCTTAGGCATTGCCATCGCCCTGGAAGTTCAGGCAGGCCTGGTACTTGATCCAGGGTTTGCGTTCCGCATTACTGCTGTCACGACGTTAGTCGCGGGCACCATGTTTTTGATGTGGTTGGGTGAGCAGATTACCGAGCGTGGCATTGGTAATGGCATCTCAATCATTATTTTCGCAGGGATTGTGGCAGGCTTGCCGCATGCGATTGGTAGTACTTTAGATTTAGCAAAAACAGGCGCGTTTTCCATCCCGTTGGTGATGTTCCTGTTTGTGGCAGTGATTCTTGTGACCGCGTTAGTCGTGTTTGTTGAGCGTGGTCAACGCAAGATTACAGTGAATTACGCAAAGCGCCAAGTTGGTAACCGTATCTACGGTGGCCAATCGACGCACTTGCCATTGAAGTTGAATATGTCTGGTGTGATTCCACCGATTTTCGCTTCAAGTATTATTTTGTTCCCAGCCACTTTGGCTGGCTGGTTTGGCAGCAGTGAACATATGTACTGGTTGAAGGATGTCAGCGCAAAACTGTCACCCGGCCAGCCGTTGTACATTTTGTTGTTTGCGGCCGCTATTTTGTTTTTTGCCTTTTTCTATACGGCGTTGGTTTTCAACCCCAAAGAAACAGCAGATAACTTGAAGAAGAGCGGTGCATTTGTCCCAGGGATCCGTCCAGGCGAGCAAACCGCAAAATATATTGACCGCATCATGGGTCGTTTGACATTGATTGGTGCGTTGTACATTACGCTGGTTTGTTTGTTGCCAGAGTTTTTAGTGTTGAAATTTAATACCCCGTTCTATTTTGGTGGTACTTCATTGTTGATTATCGTCGTAGTGACGATGGATTTCATGACGCAGGTGCAATCTCACCTGATGTCACAACAGTATGAAGGCTTGCTCAAAAAGGCAAACTTTAAGGGAACGGGTAAGTAGAAAAGATGGCAAAAGAGGATCGCATTGAGATGCAAGGCGAGATTCTTGAGAATCTGCCCAATGCAACTTTTAAAGTGAAACTAGAAAACGGTCATACAGTACTTGGTTACATTTCAGGAAAGATGCGTATGCATTACATCCGCATCCTGCCAGGTGACAAAGTCACTGTTGAGATGACCCCTTATGATTTAACCCGTGCGCGAATTACATTCCGCGCAAAGTAAGTGAATTAAATAAAGGAAAGTAAGATGAGAGTTCGCGCATCAGTTAAAACATTATGCCGTAACTGTAAAGTCGTAAGACGTCGCGGTGTTGTTCGTATTATTTGTACTGACCCACGTCATAAACAACGTCAAGGTTAATGGTAAAACAATTGCTTGTGAGAGCTTTGATTGGCTGATATAATATGCGGCTTTTCTTTTCTACGCACAAGTTTGATCGTGAAAAACGATTGATTATTGGAGTTTAAGTATGGCTCGTATTGCCGGGGTAAATATCCCAAACCACAAACATGCAGAAATTGCTCTGACCTCTATCTACGGTATTGGTCGCAATACTGCACAGAAAATCTGTGCTGCCGCTGGTGTACTGACAACAGTGAAAGTCAAAGATCTGAGCGATGCAGAAGTAGAAAAGCTGCGTGACGAAGTGGCCAAATACACCGTTGAAGGTGACTTGCGTCGTGAAGTAACCATGAACATCAAGCGTTTGATGGATCTGGGTTGCTACCGCGGTATTCGCCATCGTCGTGGCTTGCCAGTACGCGGTCAGCGTACTAAAACCAATGCGCGTACTCGCAAAGGTCCGGTTAAAGCCATCAAACAAGCTAAATAATCTTTTATTGAACATCAGTAGATATTAAGGACAGTACAACATGGCAAAAGCTAATGTACGCGTTAGAAAAAAAATTAAAAAGAATATTGCCGAGGGTATTGCTCACGTGCACGCTTCTTTTAACAACACGATTATTACGATTACCGATCGTCAGGGCAATGCGTTGTCATGGGCTACTTCCGGTGGTCAAGGTTTTAAAGGTTCACGTAAGAGTACCCCATTTGCTGCACAGGTAGCTTCTGAAGTCGCTGGTAAAGCTGCTCAGGAATCTGGTGTTAAGAATCTGGAAGTACGTATCAAAGGTCCAGGTCCAGGTCGTGAATCTGCTGTGCGTGCGTTGAATGCTGCTGGTTTCAAAATCACTAGCATTACTGATGTGACACCGGTGCCACACAATGGCTGCCGCCCACCGAAAAAACGCAGAATTTAATTCATTTCGCAGTCACAGATTAGCGAATCGATTACTGGAGAACTATTTTGGCTAGAAATTTAGACCCTAAATGCCGTCAATGCCGTCGTGAAGGTGAAAAGCTGTTTCTGAAAGCAGAAAAATGCTTTACAGACAAATGCGCGATTGAAAAGCGTAACTTCGCACCAGGTCAGCATGGTCAACGCCGTAACTCACGCCTGTCAGACTACGGTGTGCAATTGCGTGAGAAACAAAAAGTGCGTCGTATTTACGGCGTATTAGAAGGTCAATTCCGTACTTATTATGCTGAAGCTGACCGTCAAAAAGGTATTACTGGTGAGAACTTGCTGCAGTTGTTAGAGTCTCGTTTGGATAACGTAGCATACCGCATGGGTCTGGCTGGTTCCCGTTCTGAAGCACGTCAAGTCGTGCGTCACAACGCGATTTTGGTCAATGGTAAACGCGTTAACATTCCTTCCTACCAAGTGAAGGCCGGTGACGTGGTAACTGTTGCTGACAAAGCAAAAACACAATTGCGTATTAAAGCTGCCGTTGAAGCAGCAGAACAACGTGGTTTCCCTGAGTGGTTGGAAGTCGACGTCAAAGCATTGAGTGGTAAATTTAAGGCTAAACCTCAGCGTGATGAGTTGCCTGCTACCATCAACGAGTCGTTGATCGTCGAATTGTATTCTAAGTAATCACTTAGTTTAGGCTAAGGTTTATTTGTTTATACCCAATTACTTCAAGGAATTGTATGCAAAATAACCCTACAGATTATTTGAAGCCACGTGTTGTGGACGTTGAAGTGATTACCCCACTGCGTGCACGTGTGACTTTGGAGCCAATGGAACGTGGCTTTGGCTATACCTTGGGTAATGCGTTGAGAAGAGTGTTGCTCTCTTCCATTCCGGGTTTTGCCATTACTGAAGTAAAAATTGATGGTGTAGTGCATGAGTACTCCACCATCGAAGGTGTGCAGGAAGATGTTGTTGATATCTTGCTGAACCTGAAAGGTGTTGCTTTAAAGCTGCACAACAAAACCGAGACTATTCTGGTATTGAGCAAGTCTGGTGAAGGCATTGTGACTGCTGGTGATTTTGAAGTTGGTCACGATGCTGAAATCGTCAATCCTAACCATGTGATTGCGAACATCACTAAAGGTGGCAAGCTCAACCTGGAAGTGAAAGTTGAAATGGGCCGTGGCTATCAGCCAGTGCCAGCACGCCAAAAAGCTAATGATGAAGACCGCGTGTTAGGCTTCATGATGGTGGATGCTTCTTTCAGCCCGATCAACAAGGTGAGCTACCATGTCGAGAGCGCTCGTGTAGAGCAGCGTACTGACCTCGACAAACTGATTATGGATGTTGAGACTAACGGCATCATCGAGCCAGAGCAAGCCATTCGTGATGCAGCGCGTATCCTGATTGGTCAACTGTCTGTGTTCGCAAATCTGGAAGGTGCTTCTGCCGATGTTGAAGTAAAGGCAGCGCCACAAGTTGATCCAATTCTGCTGCGTCCAGTTGATGATCTGGAGTTGACAGTACGTTCGGCTAACTGCCTCAAAGCAGAAAACATTTTCTACATTGGTGATCTGATTCAGCGTACAGAAAACGAATTGCTGAAAGCACCTAACCTGGGTAGAAAATCATTGAATGAAATTAAAGATGTGTTGGCCTCCAAAGGCTTGACACTGGGAATGAAGCTGGAAAACTGGCCACCTGTTGGCTTGGAAAAAGCTTAATTTCTAATAAGATAAATACTTAAGGAAATTACTATGCGTCACGGTAATAGCAATCGTAAATTGAACAGAACCAGCAGCCACCGTGCTGCCATGTTCCGCAACATGGTGACCTCTTTGCTGCGTCACGAAGTGATCAAAACAACTTTGCCTAAAGCAAAAGAACTGCGTAAATATGCAGAGCCTCTGATCACTTTGGGTAAAACACCTACTCTGGCAAACCGTCGTCTGGCGTTCAGCCGTCTGCGTGACCGCGATATCGTTGGTAAACTGTTCGGTGAACTGGGCCCACGTTACAACGCACGCAATGGTGGTTACCTGCGTATTCTGAAATGTGGCTTCCGCCAAGGTGACAATGCTCCTATGGCATTTGTTGAGTTGGTTGACCGCCCAGAAATCGCTGAAGCACCAGCAGCAGAATAAGCTCTGACGCATACATAAAAAAGCCAGCATTCGCTGGCTTTTTTATTACCTGTTATTTACTGTGTTAACCAGGCGCTGACCATGTCGGCATCAAACGGCCAATATAACTCTTTCGCGCCTGCTAGGCTCTCTAACAACACCGGAATATGGATTTCATAGCGCGCCAGCAATTTTTCGTCATCCATAATGTCTAGATATTGGTAAGTCACATCAAGCGTTTGCAGAATGTGCTCTGCTTCTTCACATAAATGGCAGCCTTGGGTGCCTAATAATATCAATTGGTTTTGCATAAAACTCTAGGTAGTGTCATCAACGCTTTGTACAATGATACCTGCAAAAATAACGCCTGCTCAACATTGGATCATGCATGACAGAAATTCACGAACAAGATGAAAAAGTGACTGAAAGCAAGGAAAGCCTGAGCGAGACATTGCAACAGGTGATTCACTTGCTGGATAAGCACAAACTGGTTGAGCATGTGGTGCACAGGCAGGATATGCCTAACCATGACCTGGTTGAAAGCTTGGTTCACAAGCAGAACCTGAATATTCTGCAACACAAGCTGGATCAGTTGCACCCGGCTGACGTCGCTTACATCCTTGAATCATTGCCATTAGATGACCGCCTGATGGTGTGGGACCTGGTGAAGGCAGAGCGTGACGGCGAGATTCTGCTTGAGGTGTCTGATGCGGTGCGCCAGACCTTGATCGCGGACATGGACAGTGAAGAGCTGCTGGCTGCAGCCGAACAGCTCGATACCGATGAACTGGCTGACCTTGCCCCTGATCTGCCAAAAGATGTGTTACAGGACCTGCTATACAGCCTGGATACCCAACACCGTGAGCGTTTACAGTCCGCCCTGTCTTATCCTGACGATACCGTGGGTGCCATCATGGACTTTGATATTGTCACGATTCGTGACGATATCACGCTCGAAGTGGTATTGCGTTATCTGCGCCGGTTACCCAAATTCCCCGATCATACCGATAAATTGTTTGTCATTAATCGCGAAGATATTCTTGAAGGCGTCTTGCCGCTCAAACGTATCATCCTCAACGATCCGGAAACCAAGGTGGGTGACATTATGTCGACCGATGCCGTTGTGTTTCACCCGGAAGACATGGCCGACCAGGCAGCGATGGCGTTTGAGCGTTATGATCTGGTTACGGCGCCGGTGGTAGATAACAACCGTAAATTGGTTGGGCGTATTACGGTAGATACTGTGATGGATATTATCCGTGAGGAAGCAGAAGCGGATATGTTGTCCTGGGCAGGTTTGCGTGAAGAGGAAGACTTTTTTGCCTCGATCTGGAAGTCAGTGCAAAACCGTTGGGCCTGGCTGGCCATTAACCTGGTGACGGCCCTGGTTGCCTCGCGTGTGATTGGCCTGTTTGAAGGCAGTATCGAAAAAATTGTAGCGCTGGCAGCCTTGATGCCCATTGTTGCCGGCATCGGCGGTAACTCCGGCAACCAAACCACTACCATGATTGTGCGTGGCTTGGCGCTCGGCCAGATTTCTGGTTACCACATGAAATCATTACTGCAAAAAGAAATGGGCGTGGCGCTGCTTAATGGCTTGCTCTGGGGCAGCGTGCTGGGGCTTGTCGCTTTCTGGTTATACCATAGCGCAGCTTTGGGCCTGGTCATGATGGCGGCCATGACGCTTAACCTGTTATTGGCAGCGATTATCGGTGTGACTATCCCACTGGTGATGAATAAACTGGGCCGCGATCCTGCGGTGGGCTCCAGTGTGTTGATCACTGCCATCACCGACAGTGGTGGTTTCATGATTTTCCTCGGCTTGGCCACCATCTTCTTGTTATAAGCTTTAGTGTATGGATAACGATATTAATATTCTCTGGAAAGAAATTGCGCACGACTTAAGTTCGGTGGCGGCGCTATGGCAGTTATTCATCATTGGTGCCGTACTGGCCGTGAGTGGCTTGTTAAATCTACATTTGCGTAAGCAAATAGCGGCTGGGCGGGTCAATGTCGTTTACAAGATGTTGCTTGGCGGAATTGAGCGGTTATTTTTCCCTCTGGTTGCATTTTTAATGTTGCTGGTCGCTCGGTTAAGCCTGGAACACTGGATGCATGTGGGCTTAATCAAACTCTCCGTGCGTATGTTGCTGGCAATGGTCGTGATTCGCAGCTTTGTTTACGTTTTGCGCTATGTCTTTTCTCCTAGTGCCTGGTTGCATTCGTTTGAGCGGGTGATTGCCTGGACTGTCTGGGTCATTGTGGCATTGCACATCAGCGGCTTTCTTGACGCGGCATTGCAGATCCTGGAAGACGTCAAATTTAGTGTTGGCAAGCAAAAGCTTAATCTGTTGCTGCTGTTGCAGGGTAGTCTCACCATCGTCATCACCATGCTGGCTGCATTGTGGCTGAGCCGCATCATAGAGCTCAGGCTGATGGCGGCAACTAACATCAATGGTAACTGGCGCGTCATTATGGTGAAGCTCGTGCGCATGGTGGCGATTGTGATTGCCTTGCTCATGTCCATGGCGGCGGTGGGTATTGATATCACCATGTTGTCAGTCTTTGGTGGTGCGCTCGGTGTAGGCTTGGGTTTTGGTCTGCAAAAAATTGCGAGTAACTACGTGAGTGGTTTTATTATCCTCATGGATAAATCACTGCACATGGGCGATGTTATTACCATAGGTAACTATCATGGCGTCGTTAAAGAGTTGCGCTCCCGTTATATGATTCTGCAAAAACCGGATTCGACAGAAATCATTATTCCCAATGAAATGATGATTACAGATGTGGTGATTAATCATACCTCGGCAGCAAATACGGCTAAAGTGCCGATCCCTGTGCAAATCTCTTACGAAAGTGATCTTGATCGGGCGATAGAGTTGCTGAAAGAGGTTGGAAAGACCCATGAGCGCACTATTCAGGATGATACGGCAGTTGATGTGACTATCAAGTCTTTTGGGCAGAACGGCATTGATTTAATATTGGCCATTTGGGTTCCCAATCCAGAAGAGGGGACCGCCAAGCTGCAAAGCGAGGTTTACTATGAGATCTGGCAGCGCTTTAAAGCCAATAATATCCGGATTCCATACCCACAGCAGGACGTACGTATTATCTCTAGTCAGAGTGCGTCTAATGCGGCTTCCTAGAATGCTAAGATTGTGTCAGTGATAATAATAAAAAAGCCTGCATCTGCAGGCTTTTTTATTAATGCTAGAAACTGAAATTATTTCAATTTAGTTTCTTTGTACATCACATGCTTACGAGCGACTGGATCAAATTTCTTGATCTCCATTTTCTCTGGCATGGTACGTTTGTTTTTAGTAGTGGTATAGAAATGACCTGTACCAGCACTGGATTCCAATTTGATTTTTTCACGCATGATATTGTCCTTTGCTGACTATGTCGCGAGTTAGATTTTTTCGCCAGCAGCGCGCAAATCAGCCAACACAGCGTCGATACCATTTTTGTCGATCGTACGCAAAGCAGCGTTGGTAATACGCAGGCTTACCCAGCGGTTTTCGCTCTCAACCCAAAACTTACGGTTTTGCAAGTTAGGCAAGAAACGACGTCTTGTTTTGTTTTGTGCGTGAGAAACATTGTTGCCCACCATTGGTTTTTTACCGGTTACCTGACATACACGTGCCATGGTTGTCTCCAAATACTTTTATCTTTTCAGAAAGAGCGAGATTATAGATTGAATCGCAGGCACAAATCAAGCAATTATTGCAATTTTTCAAACAATTAGTGCTTGCCCGTGCTGCCAAACCCACCTTCACCCCGTTCGCTACTGGTGAATTCATCGACAATATGAAAATCCGCCTGCACTACAGGCACAATCACCATCTGTGCAATACGCTCCATCGGGTTCAAAATAAACGCTTCTTTGCTACGGTTCCAGCACGAAACCAGCAACTGCCCCTGGTAGTCAGAATCAATCAATCCCACCAGGTTGCCGAGTACAATGCCATGTTTATGGCCCAAGCCAGAACGCGGCAGAATCATCGCAGCATAATAAGTATTGTCGATATGAATAGCCATGCCAGTCGGAATCATGACCGTTTCGCCAGGCTGTATGGTCTGCGTATGCTCAATGCAGGCACGCAAGTCCAAGCCAGCTGAACCCGGCGTCGCGTAGCTAGGCATCATGTGATGCAAACGGGGGTCAAGAATCTTCAGGTCTACGGTAATCGACATACTGCATGCTCCATAAAAATGATTGCGCTATTAAACACGAAATAAGGCTTAAAAGCACTAATCGCGATAAGCACCAGGCAAACAAAAAAGCCAGCATCTGCTGGCTTTAAAAGGGGTAGATATTAGAATTTGTATTGAGCACTGAGACCCACAAGGTAATTGCGACCAGCGGCTGGCTCGAAGAATCGGTTATTACCATCATTAATACGAACAGCGCCGATATATTCTTTGTCGGACAGGTTTTCGATGCGCACATATTCTTTGAAATACCAATTTTTTAGTGTTTGCTCAAAGCCAGCTCGAATATTGAAGATTGTGTAGGAAGAGGCAGCATCGGTATTTCTGTCGTTTACGTAAACCTTGCTGTTATAGCGAGTCTCAAATGCCGTATTAAATCCTAAAGGCTCATATTTCCAGCGTATTTCCCCATATGCTTGGTTACTATAGGTGCCTGGAATACGATTGCCGGATTCAATCAATCCGTTTGCGCCTGTAAAGTCAGAGTCAAATTTTGCGTTTAATAATGTGTATGCAAAATAGGTAGAGATGTTATTCTCGAAGTTTGATTCGAGAGACAGCTCAGCTCCTTTTCTCACAGTCTTGTTTGCGTTGCTAAAGATACTTCTGTTGAATGTGTCGGTAAAGCTTGCGACAATCTCGTCATCAGTTTTTATATAGTAAAGCGTAAGGTTTGCACGGGTGTTATCAGTCAGGTATGCCTTTGTCCCGATCTCGAAGTTCTCGCTGGTGCTTGGTTTTAAGCTCAAGTTTGGTGTAGCACCACTTGTCGCCGCATTGTAGGCGGCCTCTACAAATGTGGGAGTTTCGAATCCTTTGCCATAGTTTGCGTAAAAATTAAGATCGGGCTTTACTTTCCAGATGACTCCAATGACTGGGTTAGTTTTGTTGTAAGATACGGAACCACTGTTGTCACCAAAGCCGCTGAAGTTATCGTTCACTTTAAGATTAACTTTTGTTCTTCTTAAACCAGCGTGAATATCAATTGAGTTTGTCGCTGATAAGGTGCCTTGCATGTAACGGTCGTAATTGGTTGAAATGTTTTCCTCATCTCGATTGAGTGTGTTGTTGATTACGCCATTCGTTGTATTAATGTCCAAACGATCATCGCTTGATTTCCCATAGTTGGCGCCAATGTGAAAGTTATACTTCTTACCTAAAATTTCACCATTGTTGTTCCAGCGTAAATCCGTGCCCCAGAATTCACGTGAGATTTTACTGGCACGCCCAGCAGCAGTCGTTGCACTTGTTGATAAGTATTGCAGGTTTTCTCGAGTGCCCACATAGTTCACAAAAGTAATTGAGTTGTTCTCGTTAAATGCATGCTCAAGATTAAAACCTACCTGAGTATGGCTGCGGCTCACGCGAGTATTGGCGCGTAGGGCACTATTAGGCACAGCTTTAGGGTTGCTAAACGCGGATGGATCATTAGTAGTTGCATTGCGCGGTAATCCTAAAGGATCTTGTGCATCTTGCTCAAACCAATTTACTAATGTGGTTAGTTTAGTATCTTCATTAATATGGAATTTAAATTTTGCCGTTGCCATTTGCTTGTCGCTGCTGCTGTGATCACGGTATCCATTAGATTCAAAGTTTGAAATATTTAATAGATATTCAACAGCTTCAGATTTTCCTGCGGCTTCCAGTACGTTTCGCTTGGTGTCATAGCTACCAAACATCGTTGTTGCACCGACTGTGGGCGTTTGTGGCGCATCTTGCGTAAACATCTGAATCACACCACCAGAAGAGTTACCATACAGTGATGAGAAAGGTCCGCGCATCACTTCTATGCTCTTGATTGCAGAAAGGTCAACAACCCCTGGTTGCCCCTGGCCATCGGGCATGGTTAATGGAATTCCATCTACATATACGCGAACACCTCTTACACCAAAAGCTGAGCGTGAACCAAAACCACGGCTTGAAATTTGTGGGTCTTGAGCTTGCTGAGTTCTATTTTGCGCAGTGATGCCCGGTACACGAATTAAGCTTTCAGACAAGTTCATTTGCAATTGTCCATCTTTGATGTTCTGTTGCTCAACGACATCAATCGCGACAGGCAAGTCAAAACTATTTTGCGCCTGGCGTGTGGCGGTAACGACGACAGGGGACAAGGTAAGGGTTTTTTCTTCATCTGCCAGGGTGAGGTTGCTGCCAAAAGCAGCGGAAATGGCAAGGCAGACCGGGGTTAGGTGAAATGCGCGCATCAAACTCTCAAATACTTAAAATATTAAATGGCGCGATTGTAAGCTGACTGTAAGGTGAGGCAACTCAGTATTTTCATGAAAATACTGAATAAATCTCAACTCAATTGACTTGAAACAACGGTTAGCTGAGTTGCGTATTTAAGTGCGCCAATATCTTGAAAGCAATATTGCGTTTATCGTCTTTGCCAAGCGGATGTTCGCCTTGTGCGTCGATAATGGTGACTTCATTATAGTCGCTGCCCATGGCGGTGTTCGCATGGTTGGCGATGATCATGGGGATGCGTTTTGCCAGGCGTTTTTGATTGGCGTACTCGAGTATCTGTTCGGTTTCGGCGGCAAAGCCCACGCAATAGGGCGGGTTAGGCAGACTTGCTACATCAGTCAAGATGTCTTTATTTTTAATAAGCTTGAGCGTGAGTGTTTCCTCACTTTTTTTGATTTTTTGCGCAGCGGTAATCTCGGGCCGGTAATCTGCGACGGCAGCGACCCCGATAAAAATATCCTGGTTTGCGACATGCTGCATGACGGCTTGATACATCTCTTGCGCGCTGCTGGCAAAAATGGCTTGGGTAACCTCAGGTCTGGCCATGCTGGTATGGCCGTGCACCAAGGTGACTTGTGCACCCATGCGCATGGCGACCTGTGCTAATGCGTAGCCCATTTTGCCGCTGCTGATATTGGTGATACCACGGATGGGATCCAGCATTTCCATGGTGGCACCGGCAGTGATGAGGATTTTTTTACCAGCTAATAATGGCGGCGTAAAAAAAGTCTGCAAGCCTTCCCATAGGGCCTCTGGCTCCAGCATTCTGCCTTCCCCTACTTCGCCACAGGCTTGTTGGCCGCTGTCGGGGCCGAGCACGGTGATGCCGTCTTGCTGCAATTGTTTAATATTGCGTTGTGTTGTGGGGTTCTCCCACATTTGCCTGTTCATCGCTGGTGCAACCAGAAGTGGGCACTCACGTGCCAGGCACAAGGTAGAGAGCAGGTCGTTGGCGAAACCATGTGCCAGTTTGGCAATGAAGTCAGCACTGGCAGGTGCCACGAGGATAGCATCCGCCTTGCGGCTCAGGTCAATATGCGGCATGCCGTTGGCAATACGTTGATCCCAGCTATCCACAAACACAGGATTGCCAGAAAGCGCCTGCAAGGTGGTTGGCGTGATAAAGTGAGTTGCAGCTTCAGTCATGACCACTTGTACATGATGCCCCTGCTTTACCAGCAGACGAATGAGCTCTGCGGTTTTATAGGCGGCAATGCCGCCGGAGACACCAAGCAGCAGATGGAGGGGCTTTGTATGCGCATTGATCATGTTTGCATTTTAACTGTAAAGCTGTCGCATTGGGCATGTGTCGCATGCATAGCATTTTCTTTAAATATGTTAACATTTGATCGTCTATGGGAGTCACATGATCAAGTTAGTCAGGATTTTTTTCTGGGTAGTGGTAGTGTTCACTGCGCTAATGCAGCTCTGGCAAGAGTACCAGCTTTCGCAATGGCACAAGCCCTTGAATGTGGCGCTATACCCGATTAATGCTGATGGTACGCCCGTTGTCGATAACTATCTCTCCAGCTTGCGGGAGCACGACTTTGATGTGATTACCCAATTTTTTTCACGCGAGGCACTTAAATATCACGTGCCCTTAAATCACCCCATCAATCTTTATTTGGGTCCTGAGGTGCATGAAGTGCCGCCCGCGCCGCCGGCCGTCGATGGCCACTGGCTGGATATTGTGCTGTGGAGTCTCAAATTCAGGTGGTTTAGCTGGCAACATCAACCGCCCATGGCGGTGCCTATAGATATCAAGTTGTATCTGTTGTACCACGATCCTGCGCTGCATACGCATTTGCTGCATTCGACTGCACTGCACAAGGGCCGCATCGGCCGCGTAAACCTGTATGCCAGCCCGCGCCAGCATGCCGTCAATACCGTGATTATCGCCCATGAGTTGTTGCATACCTTAAATGCCAGCGACAAATATGACCTCCATGCCAATCTTCCGCTGTTTCCTCAGGGCTATGCTGAGCCTTACCTGCAACCGGTATATCCACAACAGCGGGCTGAAGTGATGGCAGGCAAAATACCCATCACACCGCAAACAGCGCGCATGGCAAAAGGGTTAGAAGAAACCATCATAGGCAGGCCGACCGCACGGGAAATTGGTTGGGCACAATAAATCAATAATTCGGGGGAGTCATGGCAATTACAGATTGGCCTGCACAGGAGAGGCCGCGGGAAAAACTGTTACGCGCTGGCGTATCTGCGCTGTCGGACGCTGAGCTGCTCGCTATTTTTTTGCGGGTAGGCATCACCGGTAAAACTGCGGTTGATCTTGCTAGAGACTTGCTTCAGCATTTTAAAAGCCTGAATGGCGTTTTTCTGGCGGATGTACAAGCCATGTGTGCAGTCCCCGGCATGGGCATCAGCAAATATTGCCAATTGCAGGCCGTGCTCGAAATGAGTAAACGCGCGCTAGGCGAAACGCTGCAGCAAACAGACAGTTTTTCTTCGCCCACACAAGTTAAACACTATCTGCAATTACAGTTATCTCAGTTGCAGCGTGAAGTGTTCGGCATTATGTTTCTCAATGCGCAAAATCGCCTGATTGCTTACGAAACCCTGTTTGAAGGCAGCTTGATGCAAACCAGCGTTTATCCGCGCGAGGTGGTGAAGCGGGCATTGGCTTTAAACGCGGCTGCTTTGATATTGAGTCACAATCATCCAGGGGGGAATGCAACACCAAGTCAGGCAGATGAGCAATTAACCCGCAGTCTTAAAGATGCGTTAAGCCTGGTGGATATCAAGGTGTTGGACCATATTATCGTGGCCGGGCAACAGAGTTTTTCTTTTAGCGAGCGGGGATTGATTTGAGGTGTGAAGGCAGGGAGTGGTGGGTGCTAACGGGGTCGAACCGCTGACATTCGCCTTGTAAGGGCGACGCTCTACCAACTGAGCTAAGCACCCGTAACAACCACTTGTGTTGCTACTACTGGCAGAGCAACTTAGCTGCTCAACCAAAGAATGCTAGTTTACAGCATCTTTAAGGCCTTTACCAGCCCTAAATTTAGGAGATTTAGCGGCTTTGATGTTAATTGTTGCGCCGGTACGAGGATTACGGCCAGAACGGGCAGAACGCTCACCTACATAGAATGTACCAAAACCAATCAAGGTAACCATATCACCTTTTTTTAATGCTCCAGAAATTGCTTCAGTCGTAGCATCCAAAGCACGAGCCGCAGCAGCTTTAGAAATTCCAGCAGCATTTGCAATATGATCTATCAATTCTGATTTATTCACGTGTTTCCCCTAATAACTAGTTAAAAAGACAGGTACATCCTGTACCGTCTTTATATCAAGCCGCAAAACGAGCTGTCAAGCGCTAATCCGGCCTTTTGACAATAATTCGCATCAATTTTACTAATGCGTGACCGCTTGTTCAGAATTCGTGTCTCCTGAAGCCACAATCTCGACAGCTGGCGCAGCGACCGCCAATGGTTGAGGCGCACTGGCAAGGGCCAAATCAAGCACCTGGTCGATCCATTTGACGCAAT
>CAKZJM010000313.1 GCA_936943315.1 uncultured Methylophilus sp.
GTGAAGGTGGTCGTACCGTTGGTGCTGGCGTTGTTGCCAAAATCATCGAGTAATTGTTGATGTGAATGAAAGCTGCACTACAACCCGTGCAGCTTTCACTTTAAAGAGTACAGGCCAATAGCTCAATTGGTAGAGTATCGGTCTCCAAAACCGAGGGTTGGGGGTTCGAGACCCTCTTGGCCTGCCAAACACCCGGAATAGTCTGTGGTGTTAATCATAAAGTTAAGTATATGATCGATAAAATCAAACTGGCTTTATCCCTGTTGTTACTAGCTTTAGGGATCGCCGGTTTTTATCTTTTTGAAGATAAAGCAATGGTTGTCAGGATACTTGCCGTTTTGGCAGGTATTGTCGCGTCTGTCGCAGTCGCATGGACTGCGCCTCAGGGTAAGCAGGCGCTGGTTTTTTTCAATGAGTCTATTGCGGAAGCTAAGCGTGTGGTTTGGCCAACACGTCAGGAGACCATGCAAACAACACTGGCTGTGGTCGTGTTGGTTGTGATCATGGCTGCTTTTCTGGCGCTGGTAGATATCAGCTTCGCCTATATGGTGCAATGGATTATGGGTAGGGGTGCTTAATGGCTATGCGTTGGTATGCAGTACAGGCCTTCTCTGGCATGGAGAAATCCGTCAAGGCCGGTTTGGAAGAGCGCGTCGCAAGATCTAATTTACAAGACCAATTTGGCGACATCCTGGTCCCGGTAGAAGAAGTTGTTGAGCTCAAGAATGGTCAAAAGACTATTTCTGAGCGCCGTTTGTATCCTGGCTATGTGTTGGTGCAAATGGAAATGACTGATGAAAGCTGGCACTTGGTGAGAAGCACGCCACGTGTGACGTCTTTTATTGGCGGGACAGCACAGCGTCCAACACCGATCAAAGACAAAGAAGTTGAGATCATTCTGCGTCGTATGGATGACAGCAAGTCTAACCCAACACAGAAAATGACCTTCGAAAAAGGCGAGAGCGTCCGCGTGGTTGATGGCCCGTTCAAGGACTTCTCTGGCAGTGTTGAAGAAGTTAACTACGACAAAAACAAACTGCGTGTTTCAGTGGTCATTTTTGGCCGTGCGACACCAGTTGAACTGGATTTTGCACAAGTAGAAAAAGAAGTCTAGTTGTGCACTGTGTCGACAGCCTGATAGGCGTCGATATTTTTTAACGGGGAGCCTTTTACAGGCGCTATTACCCATTTAAGGAGTCAAAAATGGCAAAGAAAGTCATTGGCTACATCAAGCTGCAGATCCCCGCAGGTAAAGCCAACCCAAGCCCACCAGTCGGTCCAGCACTGGGTCAACGTGGTTTGAATATCATGGAATTCTGTAAGGCATTTAACGCTGCAACACAGGGTGTTGAGCCGGGTCTGCCAATTCCAGTAGTGATTACAGCGTTTGCTGACAAGAGTTTTACGTTTGTCATGAAAACGACACCAGCAACCGTGCTGATCAAAAAAGCAGCCAAGCTGGAAAAAGGTTCTGCACGTCCTCACACAGACAAAGTTGGCAAGATTACTCGTGCACAAGCTGAAGAAATTGCTAAAACAAAACAGCCTGACCTGACGGCTGCTGACCTGGATGCTGCAGTACGTACCATCGCTGGTAGCGCACGCAGCATGGGTATCGAAGTGGAGGGTGTATAACATGGCGAAAAGAATTGATGCGTTGCGTGCAAAAATTGACCGTAACAAACTGTACCCAGTGGCTGATGCCCTGAACCTGGTTAAAGAAGGCGCAACTGCTAAATTTAATGAGTCTGTGGATGCTGTGATTAACTTGGGCATCGACCCACGTAAGTCTGACCAGTTTGTGCGTGGTGCTATCGTATTGCCTAACGGTACTGGTAAAAGTGTACGTGTAGCCGTGTTCGCACAAGGCGCACAAGCTGAAGCCGCGAAAGCCGCTGGCGCAGACATCGTTGGTTTTGAAGACCTGGCTGAGCAAGTTAAAGGCGGCATGCTGGACTTCGACGTTGCGATTGCAACCCCAGATGCGATGCGTATCGTGGGTGCGTTGGGTCAAGTGTTGGGTCCACGTGGTTTGATGCCAAACCCAAAAGTCGGTACCGTGACACCTGACGCCGCGACTGCGGTTAAAAACGCTAAAGCCGGTCAAGTGCAATACCGTACTGATAAAGGTGGTATCGTACACTGCACTATTGGTCGTGCTTCATTCACTGTTGAGCAATTGCAAGGCAACCTGTCTGCGCTGGTTGAGGCATTGAACAAAGCCAAGCCAGCCAGCTCTAAAGGTGTTTACCTGAAGAAATTGTCGATCTCCAGCACCATGGGTCCTGGCGTACGCGTTGACCAAGCTTCAGTAGCCGTTTAAGCATTGAATCAAGTCCCGGTCCTCTGATGGATCGGGCAAGTACTTTGGGCTTGAGTGTTTATGTCGTTTCAATAAGCACTCAAGAGCATCAAAGACCGTTGGTGTATCACTTAATTGAAAATTGGATGCAAATGGGCGAGTGATCCTCTGTTTGCAGCAGTTTGAAGCCAACGCAGATGGCGATCCCCAGCACAGGATATTTCCATGCCCTGCACAAGGACGCCGTGAGTGGCCCGGGTTTTTTCCGGGCTTTCATTAACGGAAGGAGAACAGACCTTGAGTCTTAATCTTACAGAGAAAAAAGAAGTCGTTGCCGAGGTTGCTGCGCAAGTAGCAAACGCACAAGCAATCGTACTTGCTGAGTATCGTGGTATTGGCGTAGCCAATATGACGAAACTGCGTGCTGAAGCACGTAATGCAGGTGTGTATCTGCGCGTGTTGAAAAACACCTTGGTTCGTCGTGCAGTAGAAGGGTCACCTTTTGCAGCATTGGCTGACGACATGGTTGGGCCGCTGGTATACGGTATTTCTACCGATCCAGTCGCAGCTGCCAAAGTCATGAACAATTTCGCCAAAGAAAACGAATTGTTCGTACTGAAAGCGGGTGCAATGCCTAATGAGCGTCTTGATGTGGCTGGCGTGCAAGCGTTGGCGTCTACATTGAGCCGTGATGAGTTGCTGTCCAAACTGGCTGGCATGCTCAACGAAATCCCAACCAAGTTTGCTCGTGCCGTTGCAGCAGTACGCGACGAAAAAGAAAAGCAAGCGGCTTAATTTTTAATCAAATTATTTTAGGAAATTTATATCATGGCAATTTCTAATGCTGACATCTTAGATGCAATCGGTGGCATGACCGTATTGGAACTGACTGCATTCATCAAAGAAATCGAAGAGAAGTTTGGTGTTTCTGCTGCTGCGGTTGCAGTTGCTGCTGGCGGCGCTGCTGCGGGTGGTGCTGCTCCAGCTGCTGCTGAGCAAACTGAGTTCAACGTGATTTTGAACGGCGCTGGCGACAACAAAGTAAGCGTGATTAAAGCAGTTCGTGAACTGACTGGCCTGGGCTTGAAAGAAGCTAAAGACCTGGTTGACGGTGCACCAAAAGCAGTTAAAGAAGGCGTAAGCAAAGCTGACGCTGAAGCAGCTGTGAAGAAATTGATCGAAGCGGGCGCTACTGCTGAGATGAAATAATTCACAATTGTGAATCTGGCTGGGCTGACGGGAGACCGTCGGCCTTCGCCATTTCTGGCGTTGCAGATTGTAAATAAACTGTAATTGTCAGAAGAAGTGTTGTAAAAGGTGTGTTGTGGCCACATATAGTTAATCCGGCCGATTAATTAAGTGGCTGATTTTAAATGCGAAGTTAGATGTCAAAACATTGCAGTGGATGAAAAGTGTTTTGTCTTCTACCCTCAAAAATTTCAGGAGACGCTATGAGCTATTCCTTTACCGAAAAGAAACGCATCCGCAAAAGCTTTGCCAAGCGTGACAGCGTTCAAGAGGTGCCTTACCTGCTGGCCATGCAGTTGGAATCCTACAAATCATTCTTGCAGGAAAATGTTCCAGTTGATCAGCGTAAAAATGAAGGTCTGGAATCTACTTTCCGTTCCATTTTCCCGATTGTTAGCCATTCTGAGAATGCACGTCTGGATTATGTCAGCTACCAATTAGGCGCAGAGCCGTTTGACGTCAAAGAATGTCAACAGCGCGGCCTGACTTACGCCGTGCCTTTGCGCGTCAAAGTCCGTTTGACCATCATGGACCGCGAAGCGTCCAAACCCACCGTGAAAGAAGTGAAAGAGCAAGAAGTGTACATGGGTGAATTGCCACTCATGACCGAAAACGGCTCATTCATCATTAATGGTACAGAGCGTGTCATCGTTTCCCAGCTGCACCGCAGCCCGGGCGTGTTCTTTGAGCATGACCGCGGTAAAACCCATAGCTCCGGTAAATTGCTGTTCTCCGCACGTATCATTCCTTACCGTGGTTCATGGTTAGACTTTGAATTTGACCCTAAAGATTACCTGTACTTCCGCGTAGACCGTCGCCGCAAAATGCCAGTGACGATTTTGCTGAAGGCATTGGGCTATACGCCAGAACAAATCCTGGAAACATTCCACGATACCGATACATTCCACATTGGTCCTAAAGGTGTGGAATTCGAACTGGTGGCCGACCGCTTGCGTGGTGAAGTGGCCAAGTTTGATATCTCTGATAAAGACGGTAATGTGCTGGTCGCCAAAGACAAGCGCATCACTGTGAAACATATTCGTGATATCGAAAAAGCTGGCGTGAAAACCATGTCAGTTCCGACCGATTTTATGATGGGTCGTGCCGTTGCACGCAATATTATTGATACAGAAACGGGTGAGCTGATTGCCAATGCCAATGATGAATTAACCCCTTCATTGCTGGAAAAGCTGGTGGCTGCCAAGATCACTGAAATCGATACCATTTACACCAATGATCTGGATCACGGTAACTTCATCTCGCAAACCCTGCGTACGGATGAAATTCCTGACCAGTACAGCGCACGTGTAGCGATCTACCGCATGATGCGCCCAGGCGAACCACCTACCGAAGAAGCGGTTGAAGCCTTGTTTAAAGGCTTGTTCTTCACAGAAGACCGTTACGATTTGTCCGTGGTTGGCCGCATGAAGTTTAACCGTCGTGCTTACCCAAGCAAGCTGGAAGAGCGTACTGCCGCCTGGATGCGTCGTTTCTACGAAAACGTGGGTCCACAAGGCGACACAGGCAGCAATGTGCTGTCTAACGAAGATATCCTGGCCGTCATCGGCGTGTTGATTGAGCTGCGCAATGGCCGTGGTGAAATCGACGATATCGACCACTTGGGTAACCGCCGTATCCGTTCCGTCGGTGAGTTGGCTGAAAACCAGTTCCGTGCCGGTTTGGTACGTGTAGAGCGTGCTGTGAAAGAGCGTCTGTCTCAAGCTGAGTCAGAAAACCTGATGCCGCATGACTTGATCAATGCCAAACCAGTATCTAGCGCGATCCGTGAATTCTTCGGTTCCAGCCAGCTGTCACAGTTTATGGACCAGACTAACCCATTGTCCGAGATTACGCACAAACGTCGTATCTCAGCCTTGGGCCCAGGCGGCTTGACTCGTGAGCGTGCCGGTTTTGAAGTGCGTGACGTTCACACCACTCACTACGGTCGTGTGTGTCCAATCGAAACGCCAGAAGGTCCAAACATTGGTTTGATCAACTCACTGGCCTTGTATGCTCGCACCAACGAATACGGTTTCCTGGAAACACCATACCGCTTGGTTGAAGGCAACAAAGTGTCAGGCAAGATTGATTTCCTGTCTGCGATTGAAGAGAGCCAGTATGTGATTGCACAGGCCAACACCGAAGTTTCAAAAGACGGTGGCTTCAAAGAAGACCTGATTTCTGCGCGTTTCCACAATGAATTTACGATGACGCAGCCAGAGCGCGTACAGTATATGGACGTCGCTCCAGGCCAAATCGTGTCCGTAGCGGCTTCATTGATTCCGTTCCTGGAACACGATGACGCGAACCGTGCTTTGATGGGTGCCAACATGCAGCGTCAAGCGGTGCCATGTCTGCGTGCTGAAAAAGCCGTGGTCGGTACGGGTATCGAGCGTACAGTAGCGGTTGACTCCGGTACTGTGGTAACGGCTCGTCGTGGTGGTGTGGTGGACTATGTGGACTCTGGCCGTATTGTGATCCGCGTACACGATGCTGAAGCGCAAGCAGGCGAAGTGGGCGTGGACATCTACAACTTGACCAAGTACACCCGTTCCAACCAAAACACCAACATCAACCAGCGTCCACTGGTAAAAGTAGGTGACATCATTGCCCGCGGTGACGTGGTGGCGGATGGTGCATCGACCGATATGGGCGAATTGGCCTTGGGTCAAAACATGCTGGTCGGCTTTATGCCATGGAACGGTTACAACTACGAAGACTCGATCTTGATCTCCGAGCGCGTGGTGGCTGATGACCGTTACACTTCAATTCACATTGAAGAACTGTCAGTGGTCGCTCGTGATACCAAGCTGGGACCTGAAGAGATTACCCGCGATATTTCTAATCTGTCCGAGCGTATGCTGGGCCGTCTGGATGACTCCGGTATTATCTACATTGGTGCTGAAGTGGAAGCCGGTGACGTGCTGGTGGGTAAAGTGACACCTAAAGGTGAAACCACTTTAACGCCAGAAGAAAAATTGCTGCGGGCGATTTTCGGTGAAAAAGCGTCTGACGTGAAAGACACTTCCCTGCGCGTGCCTTCAGGCATGACCGGTACAGTGATCGACGTGCAAGTGTTTACACGCGAAGGTATAGACCGCGATGCACGTGCACAGCAGATCATTGACGACCAGTTGTCACACTACAAGAAAGACCTGGGCGACCAGATGCGTATTGTGGAAGACGATACCTTTGGCCGTATCAGCCGTCTGCTGGTAGGTAAAGCCGCCACCGGTGGTCCTAACAAGCTGAAAAAAGGCGATACGCTGACCCAGGAATACCTGGAAAGCGTCGGTCGTTACGACTGGTTTGATATCCGCCTGAGCGACGAAGAAGCTGCACGTCAACTGGAGCAATTGAAAGACAGCCTGAGCCAGGCGCGCGTTGAATTTGACAACAAGTTCGAAGAGAAAAAGCGTAAACTGACTCAAGGTGACGAGTTGCCACCAGGCGTACAGAAAATGGTCAAGGTCTACTTGGCCGTGAAACGCCGTATCCAGCCGGGTGACAAGATGGCGGGCCGCCACGGTAACAAGGGTGTGATTTCAAAAATCTGCCCGGTGGAAGACATGCCGCACATGGCTGACGGTACACCACTGGATATCGTGTTGAACCCGCTGGGCGTGCCATCACGGATGAACATCGGCCAGATTCTGGAAACCCATTTGGGTTGGGCAGCCAAAGGTCTGGGCAAACGCCTGGGCGATATGCTGCAAGCTGAAGCTAAAGTGGCTGAAATCCGTGGATTCCTCGACAAGATCTACAACAGCAGCACCGGTAAGAAAGAAGATATTGCTGGCCTGACTGACGCAGAAGTGATCGACCTGGCGACCAACTTGAAACATGGCGTGCCATTTGCAACGCCAGTGTTTGACGGTGCTGCTGAGTCTGACATTCGCGCCATGCTGGATCTGGCGTTCCCGGATGATGACGAGCACACCAAGAAATTGCAGTTCCACGCAGGTAAAACACAGGTCAAACTGTTCGATGGCCGTACTGGCGATGCTTTCGAGCGCCCAGTCACCGTTGGTTACATGCACGTACTGAAGCTGCACCACTTGGTCGACGACAAGATGCACGCACGTTCTACCGGTCCTTACAGCCTGGTGACACAGCAGCCATTGGGTGGTAAAGCCCAGTTCGGTGGTCAGCGCTTCGGTGAGATGGAAGTTTGGGCACTGGAAGCGTATGGCGCGTCATACACCTTGCAAGAGATGTTGACAGTGAAATCAGATGACGTGAATGGCCGTACCAAAGTGTACGAAAATATCGTCAAAGGTGAGCACAAAATTGATGCGGGTATGCCTGAATCATTCAACGTGTTGGTGAAAGAAATCCGTTCACTGGCCATTGATATTGATTTGGACCGTAACTAAGCCCGCCATTAAGGAGAGTCTCTATGAAAGCGTTATTAGATTTATTTAAACAGGTTACGCAAGAAGAAGAGTTCGACGCGATTAAGATTGCGCTGGCTTCACCTGAAAAAATCCGTTCATGGTCCTATGGCGAAGTCAAAAAGCCAGAAACCATCAACTACCGTACCTTCAAACCAGAGCGGGACGGTTTGTTCTGCTCCAAGATCTTTGGCCCGATCAAAGACTACGAGTGCTTGTGCGGTAAGTACAAGCGTTTGAAGCACCGCGGTGTGATTTGTGAGAAGTGTGGCGTTGAAGTCACCTTGAGCAAAGTGCGTCGTGAGCGCATGGGCCACATTGAGCTGGCTTCACCAGTGGCGCACATCTGGTTCCTGAAATCCCTGCCTAGCCGCTTGGGTATGGTGCTGGATATTGCCTTGCGTGACATCGAGCGCGTGTTGTACTTTGAAGCATTTATCGTGATCGACCCAGGCATGACGCCGCTGACCCGTGGTCAGTTGCTGACTGAAGATGACTACCTGGCCAAGGTTGAAGAATACGGTGACGAATTCAATGCCGTGATGGGTGCTGAAGCTGTGCGTGAATTACTGCGCACGATGGACATCGAGCGCGAAATCGAAACCTTGCGTAGCGAATTGTCTGCAACCAGCTCAGAAGCCAAGATCAAGAAGATCGCTAAGCGCCTGAAAGTACTGGAAGCATTCCAGAAATCTGGCATCAAGCCTGAGTGGATGATTCTGGAAATCTTGCCAGTATTGCCACCAGAATTGCGCCCATTGGTACCACTGGATGGTGGCCGTTTTGCCACGTCTGACCTGAACGACCTGTATCGCCGCGTGATCAACCGTAACAACCGTTTGAAGCGTTTGTTAGAGTTGAAAGCACCGGAAATCATCGTCCGTAACGAAAAGCGTATGCTGCAAGAAGCGGTAGACTCACTGTTGGACAACGGTCGTCGCGGTAAAGTGATGACGGGTGCTAACAAGCGTCCGCTGAAGTCACTGGCTGACATGATTAAAGGTAAAGGCGGCCGTTTCCGTCAGAACCTGTTGGGTAAGCGTGTGGACTATTCCGGTCGTTCCGTGATCGTGGTTGGTCCGCAACTGAAACTGCATCAGTGCGGTCTGCCTAAGAAAATGGCACTGGAGCTGTTCAAGCCTTTCATTTTCCACAAGCTGGAAGTATTAGGCCTGGCCACCACCATTAAAGCTGCCAAGAAGAAAGTGGAAGAAGAAGGACCAGAAGTCTGGGATATCCTGGAAGACGTGATCCGTGAGCATCCGGTGCTGTTGAACCGTGCGCCTACGCTGCACCGTCTGGGTATCCAGGCTTTTGAGCCCGTGTTGATCGAAGGTAAAGCGATCCAGTTGCACCCATTGGTGTGTTCAGCCTTTAACGCCGACTTTGACGGTGACCAGATGGCGGTACACGTCCCACTGAGCCTGGAAGCACAAATGGAAGCACGCACTTTGATGCTGGCTTCTAACAACGTGCTGTCTCCAGCCAACGGCGAACCAATCATTGTGCCTTCACAGGATATCGTGTTGGGTCTGTATTACATGACCCGCGAAAAAGTGGCGGCACGTGGCGAAGGCATGATTTTCAGTGATATCAAGGAAGTACAACGTGTGTACGACCAGGGCCTGATTGATCTGCACGCTAAAGTGACTGTGCGTATCCGTGAATTCGAACTGGATGTCGCTGGTCAAAAAACAGAAAAAATCAACCGTTATACAACGACGGTTGGCCGTGCCTTGCTGTCTGAAATCCTGCCACCAGGCTTGCCATTCAGCTACATTGACAAGGCATTGAAGAAAAAAGAAATCTCACGCCTGATCAACGCCAGCTTCCGTAAAGTGGGCATCCGTGAAACAGTGATTTTCGCTGACAAACTGATGTACACCGGTTACTCCTACGCGACTAAAGCCGGTATCTCTATCAGCATTAACGATATGTTGGTGCCACCAGAGAAAGAGCAATTGATCGCTGCGGCAGACGCTGAAGTGAAAGAGATCGAAGACCAGTATGTTTCCGGTCTGGTCACTCAGGGTGAGCGTTATAACAAGGTGGTTGACATCTGGGGTCGTGCCGGTGACAAAGTGGCTGAAGCCATGATGAAACAGCTGCGCGAAGAAGATGTGAAAGACGCTGAAGGTAACGTCGTCAAAAAAGACGGTAAAACCGTCCGTCAGGAATCGTTTAACGCGATTTACATGATGGCCGACTCCGGTGCGCGGGGTTCCGCAGCGCAGGTTCGTCAGCTGGCTGGTATGCGCGGCCTGATGGCGAAACCGGATGGCTCCATTATTGAAACGCCAATTAAAGCGAACTTCCGTGATGGCCTGAACGTATTGCAGTACTTTATTTCTACGCACGGTGCGCGTAAGGGTCTGGCCGATACGGCGCTGAAAACAGCGAACTCCGGTTACCTGACACGCCGTCTGGTCGACGTGACTCAAGACTTGGTAGTGACCGAGACAGATTGCGGCACCACTGAAGGTTTGGTGACCAAGGCCTTGGTTAAAGGTGGTGAAGTGGTTGAGCCATTACATGACCGTATCCTGGGCCGTACTTCTGCGCTGGATATCCTGCATCCTGAAACTCAGGAAGTGGTGTACGAAGCCGGTACGTTGCTGGGTGAAGACGAAGTCGAGAAAATTGATGCCCTGGGCATTGATGAAGTCAAAGTGCGTACTGCACTGACTTGCGATACCCGTTACGGTATTTGTGCCAAGTGTTACGGTCGTGACCTGGGTCGCGGCAAGTTGATCAGTATCGGCGAATCTGTCGGTGTGATCGCTGCGCAGTCTATCGGTGAACCTGGTACACAGCTGACCATGCGTACGTTCCACATCGGTGGTGCGGTATCCCGTGCAGCATCCGTGTCACAGGTAGAAAGTAAGTCCAACGGTACTGCCGGCTTTACTTCGACCATGCGCTACGTGACTAACTCACGTGGTGAGCAGATCGTCATCTCCCGTAATGGTGAAGTGGTGATTTCTGACGACAATGGCCGTGAGCGTGAGCGTCATAAAGTGCCTTACGGTGCGACACTGACCATCAATGATGGCAAAACCGTGAAGGCCGGTCAGGCACTGGCGACCTGGGATCCGCATACTCGTCCGATTATTACCGAGTATGCTGGCCGCGTGAAGTTCGAGAACGTTGAAGAGGGCGTCACCGTTGCTAAACAAGTGGATGAAGTCACTGGCTTGTCCTCCTTGGTGGTGATTGATCCTAAACAGCGTGCTGGTTCATCCAAAGGCTTGCGTCCTCAGGTGAAGTTGCTGGATGCCAATGGCGTGGAAGTGAAAATTGCCGGTACTGAAACACCGGTCAACGTGACCTTCCAGCTGGGTTGTATCATTACCGTGAAAGATGGCCAGGAAGTCGGCGTGGGTGAAGTGCTGGCACGTATCCCGCAGGAATCTTCCAAAACCCGTGATATTACCGGGGGTCTGCCACGCGTGGCTGAGCTGTTCGAAGCACGTTCACCAAAAGATGCCGGTATGCTGGCTGAAGTGACGGGTACGGTATCTTTCGGTAAGGACACCAAAGGTAAGCAACGTCTGGTCATTACTGACCTTGACGGTATTACCAGCGAGTTCCTGATTGCCAAAGACAAGCACGTTACTGCGCACGACGGTCAAGTGGTCACCAAAGGTGAAACCATTGTTGACGGCCCAGCTGATCCTCAAGATATCTTGAGATTGCAAGGCCGTGAAGCACTGGCACGTTACATCATCGACGAAGTGCAAGACGTTTACCGCTTGCAAGGCGTGAAGATTAACGACAAGCACATTGAAGTGATTGTGCGCCAGATGTTGCGCCGTGTGAAAGTGCAAGATGCCGGTGACACCAGCTTTATCCCTGGTGAGCAGGTAGAACGTGCTGATCTGTTGACAGAAAACGAACGCGTGATTGCCGAAGACAAACGTCCGGCAACTTTCGAGTACGTGTTGCTGGGTATTACCAAAGCATCGCTGTCTACTGATTCGTTCATCTCTGCGGCGTCCTTCCAGGAAACCACACGCGTGTTGACCGAAGCGGCGATTTTGGGCAAACGCGACGATCTGCGTGGCCTGAAAGAAAACGTCATTGTGGGTCGCTTGATTCCAGCCGGTACCGGTCTGGCTTATCACGAGTCCCGCAAGCGTGCAGCGATTGCTTCCTTGACACCGAATGCAGCAGAACCTTCAGAAGCCGTCCTGGCCGCTGAAGCGATGTTTGCACCGGAAGAAGTGGTCGAAGAAGCCGCTGCTGACGATAGCGCTGCCGAGTAATATCAGGCTTTACCGACCGTCAGGCCGGGCAAAATAACAAGGGGTGTTGAGCATGAATAGTGCTTGACACCCCTTGACTCGTTTATTAAAATGCTGGGTTTCTCAGAATAGCCTTATTGTCTCAATAAGGTGTTATTGTTGATGTACCGCCAAACTTGAGTCTTCCTGCTCAAATGGTGGTTTTTTAAAGGTGAAGAGGTTAAGGCAATGCCAACCATTAATCAGTTAGTACGTAAACCACGCGTTAAAGTGGTAACCAAGAGCAAGGTTCCAGCCTTGGAAGCTTGCCCGCAAAAGCGTGGCGTGTGCACCCGTGTGTATACCACCACTCCTAAAAAACCAAACTCCGCGTTGCGTAAAGTGGCAAAAGTCCGCTTGACCAACGGTTACGAAGTGATTAGCTACATCGGTGGTGAAGGCCACAACCTGCAGGAGCACTCTGTTGTGCTGTTGCGCGGCGGTCGTGTAAAAGACTTGCCAGGTGTGCGTTACCACATGGTTCGCGGTAGCTTGGATACGGCTGGTGTGAAAGACCGTAAACAGTCCCGTTCCAAATACGGTGCCAAGCGTCCTAAAGAAGCAAAAGCTTAATTTATTGAGTGTATTTGGACAATTCGTCCATTTTTTAGAGCGGCTGAAATGCCTTGCGAGTGTAGTTGCTAGCAAAAATTTAATTGAAAAGAGAATAGTATGCCTAGACGTAGAGAAGTCCCCAAACGTAATATCTTGCCGGATCCAAAATTTGGTAGCCAGGAAGTGTCCAAATTCGTAAACGTGTTGATGACAGGTGGTAAGAAATCTGTTGCTGAACGTATCGTTTACGGTGCATTTGATCAAGTAGCCAGCAAGAGCGGCAAAGATCCGCTGGAATTATTCACCACAGCGTTGAACAATCTGCGCCCTATCGTTGAAGTGAAAAGCCGTCGCGTCGGTGGTGCAAACTACCAGGTGCCTGTTGAAGTGCGTCCAAGCCGTCGTAGTGCCTTGGCAATGCGTTGGTTGCGTGATGCAGCTCGCAAGCGCGGCGAAAAATCCATGGGCCTGCGTCTGGCAGCTGAGTTGCTCGAGGCCTCTGAAGGCCGTGGCTCAGCAATGAAAAAACGTGAAGAAGTGCACCGTATGGCAGAGGCTAACAAAGCCTTCTCACACTTCCGTTTTTAATTAAACGACCTCGTTCTTTAATAATTAGTTGAATTGATAGCAAAGGTAAAGCATCGTGGCACGTAAAACCCCTATTGAACGCTACCGTAATATTGGTATTTCTGCGCACATTGACGCAGGTAAAACAACCACGACAGAACGTATTCTGTTCTACACTGGTGTAAACCATAAGATTGGTGAAGTGCACGACGGTGCAGCCACCATGGACTGGATGGAGCAAGAGCAGGAGCGTGGTATTACCATTACTTCTGCAGCGACCACCTGTTTCTGGAAAGGCATGGACCTGTCTTTGCCTGAGCATCGATTCAACATTATTGATACCCCAGGGCACGTTGACTTCACGATTGAGGTTGAGCGTTCCATGCGCGTACTCGACGGCGCCTGTATGGTGTACTGTGCCGTGGGTGGTGTGCAACCACAATCTGAAACTGTATGGCGTCAAGCCAACAAATACAAAGTGCCACGCCTGGCCTTTGTGAACAAAATGGACCGTTCCGGTGCCGACTTCTTCAAAGTAGTTGAGCAGATGAAAACACGTCTGCGTGCTAGCCCGGTGCCAGTGGTAATTCCTATCGGCCGTGAAGATACCTTCACAGGTGTGGTTGACCTGATCAAAATGAAAGCCATCATCTGGGATGAGGCTTCACAAGGCATGAAATTCACTTACGGTGATATTCCTGCTGATCTGGTTGAAACAGCGAACAAATGGCGCGAGCAGATGGTTGAATCTGCTGCTGAAGCCAGCGAAGAGCTGATGAACAAATACCTGGAAAATGGTGATCTGGAAGAAAAAGACATCAAATTAGGTTTGCGTACACGTACCATTGCTGGTGAAATTCAGCCGATGTTGTGTGGTTCAGCATTTAAGAACAAAGGTGTGCAGCGTATGCTGGACGCGGTTGTTGACTTCCTGCCATCTCCAATCGACATTCCAGATGTGACTGGTGAAGATGATGACGGCAAGCCAGCCAGCCGTAAAGCCGATGACAAAGAAGGCTTTGCAGCCTTGGCCTTTAAATTGATGACAGACCCGTTCGTTGGTCAGTTGACCTTTATCCGTGTGTACTCCGGCGTGTTGAATAAGGGTGATACTGTTCTTAACTCTGTGAAGGGTAAGAAAGAACGTATTGGCCGTATCGTTCAAATGCACGCAAACAACCGTGAAGAGGTTGAAGAGGTGTTGGCGGGTGACATCGCGGCTTGTATCGGTTTGAAAGAAGTGACCACTGGTGAATCTCTGTGCTCACCAGACAAACCTATCATCCTTGAGCGCATGGTGTTCCCGGAGCCTGTGATTCACGTGGCTGTTGAACCAAAAACCAAGAGCGACCAAGAGAAAATGGGCTTGGCATTGGGCCGTTTGGCACAAGAAGACCCTTCCTTCCGCGTGCGTTCTGACGAAGAATCTGGCCAGACCATTATTTCTGGTATGGGTGAGTTGCACCTGGAGATTCTGGTTGACCGTATGAAGCGTGAGTTCAACGTTGAAGCGAACGTTGGTGCGCCTCAAGTGGCTTACCGTGAAGCGATCCGTAAATCGGTTGAAGTTGAAGGTAAATTCGTTAAGCAGTCTGGCGGTAAAGGTCAGTATGGTCACGTATGGCTCAAAATGGAGCCAAACGAAGCGGGTAAAGGCTACGAGTTTGTGGATGCGATTAAAGGCGGTACCGTACCTCGTGAATTTATCCCTGCGGTAGATAAAGGTCTGCGTGAAACGATTCCTGCCGGTATCCTGGCTGGTTTCCCGGTTGTGGACGTGAAGGTAACGTTGTTTGATGGTTCATACCATGACGTTGACTCTAACGAAAACGCGTTCAAGATGGCGGCTTCTATCGGCTTTAAAGATGGTATGCGTAAAGCAGATCCAGTCTTGCTGGAGCCTATGATGGCGGTTGAAGTTGAGACGCCTGAAGAGTACATGGGTGATGTGATGGGTGACTTGTCTTCCCGTCGTGGCATTATCCAGGGCATGGATGACATGCCTGGTGGTGGTAAGGCGATTAAAGCCGAAGTGCCGCTGTCAGAAATGTTTGGTTACTCCACTGTCGTGCGTTCCTTGTCACAAGGCCGCGCTACTTACAGCATGGAATTCAAGCATTACGCTGATGCGCCGAAAAACGTTGCTGATGCAATCATCAACAAAAAATAATTGATTTAGCAAATAACTGATATTTAAAGTATTGAATTAAAGGAAAACAATCATGGCAAAAGGCAAATTTGAACGTACCAAGCCACACGTGAACGTTGGTACGATTGGTCACGTTGACCACGGTAAGACAACATTGACAGCGGCGATTACTACCGTGTTGACAAAGAAATTTGGCGGCGAAGCAAAAGCTTACGACCAAATTGACGCGGCACCAGAAGAAAAAGCCCGTGGTATTACCATTAACACTGCACACGTTGAGTACGAGACAGCCACCCGTCACTATGCACACGTTGACTGCCCAGGCCACGCCGACTACGTTAAAAACATGATTACCGGTGCTGCCCAGATGGACGGCGCGATCCTGGTATGTTCCGCTGCTGACGGCCCTATGCCACAAACACGTGAGCACATCCTGTTGGCCCGTCAGGTTGGCGTACCATACATCGTTGTGTTCCTGAACAAAGCAGACATGGTTGACGATGCTGAATTGCTGGAACTGGTTGAGATGGAAGTGCGTGACTTGCTGAGCAAGTATGACTTCCCAGGTGACGACACCCCAATCATTAAAGGTTCTGCTAAATTGGCCCTTGAAGGCGACCAATCAGAAATCGGCGAGCCAGCGATCTTCGCATTGGCCGACGCATTGGACAGCTACATCCCAACCCCAGAGCGTGCTATCGACGGTACATTCCTGATGCCAGTAGAAGACGTATTCTCTATCTCTGGCCGTGGTACTGTGGTAACAGGCCGTGTTGAGCGTGGTATCGTTAAAGTCGGTGATGAAATCGAAATCGTTGGTCTGAAGCCAACACTGAAAACCACCTGTACCGGTGTTGAAATGTTCCGTAAACTGCTGGACCAAGGTCAAGCAGGTGACAACGTAGGTGTACTGCTGCGCGGTACCAAGCGTGAAGAAGTTGAGCGTGGTCAAGTGCTGGCTAAATCCGGTTCTATCAAGCCACACACCAAGTTCACAGCTGAGATCTACGTGTTGGGTAAAGATGAAGGTGGTCGTCATACACCATTCTTCAACGGCTACCGTCCACAATTCTACTTCCGTACAACAGACGTGACTGGTGCAGTTGAGTTGCCAGCAGGTACCGAAATGGTGATGCCTGGTGATAACGTATCAATCACTGTTGCGTTGATCGCGCCTATCGCGATGGAAGACGGTCTGCGTTTCGCGATTCGTGAAGGTGGTCGTACCGTTGGTGCTGGCGTTGTTGCCAAAATCATCGAGTAATT
>CAKZJM010000314.1 GCA_936943315.1 uncultured Methylophilus sp.
ATACTTATTCATATTTTTAGTGGTTGGGTGTGGCTCGCCTAGCAAGCTCGGATATATCAAACAGACTAACACAGGGCTTCATGCGAAAGCACCTGTCAGCACGCGCTAGTCTATTGAATGAGAATGAAATGATTGGTTCAATTTGAATGCACGATAGCCATTTGTGTCGCAGGGATGTGTGTGGCACAGCAAACGTCGTCTAGCCGTTACGCTATCAAGCCCCGCCATTGCGCGGCACCCTGCGCCGAGGCTAGCACGGCTTGCTGATAGGTGGCCGTCGCAGGCAGGTGATCAGCCAGCTGATGCAGGGATTGATAGCCAGGGTCTAAACGGATATCTTTTTCCCGGAAAATGCTGTGCTCCCGGGTGTAAGTTTCTGCCAACGCTCGCAGCGACTCGGCCAGGGGCTTTTGGGGTTCGCTTGGGACAAAGTCACTCAGCAACCACAGGTGCACATCTTCCTCTTTGGTGTAACCTGCTTTCGGGTCGGCCAGCCTGTAGGCATGCGCTATTCTGGCCTGGTTTTCTACTTGTTTTGGGTCGCCATAAGCGACCTCAAAATATTTCACTGCTCTTGTGAGTAGCGAGGTCGGGCCATCCAACGGCACCTGGCCCACCGCATAAAAACCGGCCATGGCCCGCAGGCTTTTCAAATGATGTTCTTTACCCACAAAATGGATGATGTCACCCCGGGTTTGCAGTTCTTTAATGCCAGCCGCCATGTCCTTGGTTGCGGCGTAGACGAGTGCAGCATCATTGTTGGCGCTTTTGCGGGCCAGGCTGTAGTTGATCATGGCCGTGCCATTGTTATACAACTCCATTGCGCTGGTGGCGGCCACCTCGCCTTGCGCATCTAGCACGACAGATACGGCCATTTTTGTGCCGTTTTGATTGCCACCGGCCAGGGCGGCGAGCCAATTAGACAGTTGTTCAGCAGGCCATTCGGGATACTGTTCGCTGGCGAGTGCAAACACTTGCGGCAGCAGCCGGCTTTGTTCAGAGACGCTTAAATGTTGCAGCCTGAGCGTGCAATGTGCGGGCGGCAGCTTGAAATCATGGCGCATATGCGTGCCATCCTCCTGTTGATGGGTTTGGGATCTGCATGACGACTGTCCGCCATGATCGCTCAGTTTAGCGACGGGGTAAACATAATGCATTGATGTCATTGCATTCCTGAAAAAAACATCATACACTTGAAAAATGAACAGACCTGTCTGCCTTTAATTTGTAGTGTATGCAGTTCAGCGCGTGTTTAATAAAGTCACTCAACAAAGATTAAAGGGGAAATCATCATGAACCAAGATAAACATGCCGGAAATGTCATTTTACTGCGGACTGCGAGTATTACCTTGCTGCTGGGGCTGGTCCTGGCATGGTGCCTGGTGATGACCAGGGGCATGAAAATCCCTTATATGCTGAATCTGTTTGCCAGTACCGAAAACCTGCTCTCCGGGCACTTGGACTATTTGATGATGACCATGCTGCTATTGGGTTTTTATGCCTCCAAAATCAGCTTGCCCAAGTTTGTGCTGTGGCCCATGGCGCTGGGTTCAATCGGTAATCCAACCGCGTTTTTAGTGCTGGCGATTGCACCCAAAATACATTCTTTGCCTTATATGCTATTTCTCTACACGACCTTGTCTTTAACCACTTTTGGTTTTGGCATGGCGGCCATCAAAATATTTAGATATTCCCTCAAATAACTAGAATCTCTCCACTGTGAACACAATAGAATTGGGGGCGTGCAATGCGTATTGAGATTAAAAACTCGCGTACACAATATGGATTGATCGCCAGGCTGTTGCATTGGAGCAGTGTTGCCATGCTGTTAACACTGATCGTGATTGCCAGCCAGTTTGCCGATCAGGACCCAGGGCCAGACAAACGCGAGTTGATCATCCAGCATGCTTCGCTAGGCCTGATTTTTCTGGTGCTGATGCTGACCCGTTTGCTATGGCGCAACCTCAATCAGAATCCGATCCACTCTTACAGTCTCCAACCGTGGCAAAAACTGGCGGCGATTTCGTTGCACCGGTCCATCTACGTCATCCTGCTCACGCAATGTGTTTTGGGCTTATTGATCTTGTTGACCAGCGGCGAACCCGTTCATTTTTTTGATTGGCTGGCATGGCCGCCCCTATTTGCCAAAGCGGATGCCCTGTATGAAGCCGTACGCGGACTCCATTACCTAGTGTCCGTGATGATCTATCCTTTATTTGCTGTTCACATTACCGCCGCGATTTATCACCAGATTTTCGGCCTGGTAGAAGAACATGATTAAGTGGCTTTGCGATTAAGCGGCTTGAGTCGGCCTTGAGAGGCCATAGGCCTGGGCGGTGATTTCATAGGATTGAAGGCGTGCGGCATGATTGAAAATTTGTGAGGTGATCATTAATTCGTTCGCCTCTGTTTTGGCGATAAACGCCATCATGTCACTCAGTACTTTATCGCCGGTGCCTATCGCTGAGCAGGAGAGCACCTGGTGAAGGAGCGCCCGTTCCGCGCCGCCCAGTTGCGCCCACAGGTTGGCGACCGGCGGCGGTAGCTTGCCGGGTTTGCCACTGCGCAAATTGATAAACGCCTGCTGCATGGATGACGCTAAAAAAGTCGCCTCTTCGTCTGTCTCGGCAGCAAATACATTAAAGCCCAGCATGACATAAGGCGCTTCCAGAGCGGGCGACGGCCTGAAGGTATCCCGGTAGAGTTCGATGGCTTGCAGCAGGTAGGCAGGGGCAAAGTGTGAGGCGAAGGCAAACGGCAAACCGAGCGTGGCGGCCAGCTGGGCGCCAAACAGGCTGGAACCCAAAATCCACACTGGTACGTTCAATCCCTGGCCGGGTACGGCTTGCACCGGGCGTTTGGGCTCGGCAGCAAAATAATCCAGCAGCTCCGCCACGTCTTGTGGAAACGCGTCTACATCCGAGTCCAGATGACGCCGCAAGGCGCGTGCCGTGAGCGGGTCTGAGCCAGGGGCGCGTCCCACACCAAGGTCTATGCGACGAGGATATAACGCCTCCAGGGTGCCAAATTGTTCGGCAATGATCAAAGGCGAATGGTTGGGCAACATCACGCCGCCAGCGCCGACGCGGATGGTTGAAGTGCCTGCCGCGACATGACTGATCAGAATCGACGTGGCCGCACTGGCGATTCCCGGCATGCCATGATGCTCGGCCAGCCAATAGCGGTGATAGCCCCATGTTTCGACATGTTGCGCGAGGTCTAGCGTGTGTTTAAATGATTGGGCTGCATCGCTGCCTTCAGCAATCGGGGCGAGATCCAGCACGGAGAGTTTGGGTTTAATGTTGTTTCACCATTCAAGATTGATAGGGGTAAAGATTCATAGGGTTTGATCACAGCAGGTCAATTCGTTCCATTCAAGTATATATTCAGCCTAAGCGATCACTTTGCAAGCCAGCATCTGTGGCCTTTAGGAAAATAATGAATTATTTTCCTAAAGTTCTCTTAATCTCTGCCGTAAAAAAGTCAGAAGCCCGTCATTCCGTGAACCCGAATGGCTGACTTTTTTCACAAGGCCCAGAACTCGCCTTGTTGTAAACAGCACACCGCCTGGTGAGCTGCGTACAACATTCATTTTCATATTGAAAGATGAGGCTATGTTCGGGTTACTCCAGCCAATGTATCTAAAAGCGCATGCCATCACGGCGGCGCTGTGCGCTATTTTTCTCCTTTTTTACACGCCTGTGCGGTGGCTGCTTGGGAGGTTTCCTCATGCCAGCATACCTGGCTACCCTGAACAGCCAGACCTCAAAAGCGGCGCTATCCGTGTGCGCCATTCTCATTTCAAGGAATCCGTGCGATGAATACAAGCTATGCAAAGTTGGACGCTTCCAAAAACGAATTTTTGTCTTTTCAATTGGGAGCAGAGCATTTTTGCCTTGAAATTCTCAAGGTACAAGAGATACGGGGTTACGCGGGCGTGACCACTATCGCCAATATGCCAGAGTATATAAAAGGCGTGGTGAACCTGCGCGGGTCGGTGGTGCCGATTCTTGATCTGCGCATCAAACTTCGCCTTCAAAATATTCAATACAACGAATTTACCGTGGTGATCATCCTCAGTCTGCAAGGCCATCAGGTGGGTATTGTGGTGGATAGTGTATCGGACGTGATTGCCCTGAGTGGGGATCAGATACAGGACCTGCCCGAGATGCTGAGCTGTATCGAAACCAGGTTCATGACCGGCGTGGTGATCATGGATACCGACACGGTGGTGATGCTGGATATCGAAAAATTATTAGACAAGGATGAGCTGGAACTCGCGGTGAGCGAGTCGCTGCATTAATCGGCATGAATTCAGAGATGGACGGGATTCTATATGTTAAAAACCATACACATTAAAGAGCTGAAGCTGGGCATGTTCGTCCAGCAGTTACAGGGCGCATGGTTTGATCATCCGTTCTGGCGTAGCTCTTTTTTACTCAAGGAACAAAGTGATCTGGATAAGCTATTGGCCAGTAAGGTGGTCAGTGTGCAGATCGATACCGAAAAAAGCCTGGTGGATACCAGTGGCCCCAGCGTTGCGCTGCCGCCTGAGCCACAGCCAGTGTTGAAGAAAAGTGAAGACAGCAAACCGCGCACGCAGCATCTCACCGCGGCTGAAGAACATCACACGGCGATGAAACTGATCAATGCCAGCAAGGCATCGGTGCGCTGCATGTTTAACGAGGCGCGTATGGGCCGGGCGATGAATGCGGAAGAGGCGTTGCCATTGGTGAAGGATATTCTGGCCTCGATAGACCGCAGCCAGGGGGCGATTACCAGCCTGGTGCGGCTGAAAGGCAAAGACGAATATACCTATATGCATTCGGTCGCTGTGTGTGTGCTGATGATTGCGCTGGCACGGGAGTTGGCGCTCACTGAGGAGCAGATTTTGCAGGCGGGCGTGGCGGGTTTGTACCATGATGTGGGCAAGATGGCGGTTCCGGACGAGATTCTTAACAAGCCAGGTGCGTTGTCGGAAGATGAGTTTGTGGTGATGCGCAAACACACGGAATTTGGCCACGCGATTTTGTCGCGCAGCAAACAGATTGATGAAGTGTGCCTGGATGTCTGCCTGCACCATCATGAAAAAGTAGATGGCTCAGGCTACCCGCACAAAATGAATGGTAGCGAGATCAGTGTGTTTGCAAAAATGGCGGCGGTGTGTGATGTGTATGATGCAGTGACTTCTGACCGCCCTTACCGGGCGGGCTGGGAACCTGGCGTGAGCCTGCACCGCATGGCGCAATGGACCGGGCATTTTGATGCACCTATCCTGAATGCCTTTATTAAATGTATTGGTATTTATCCGATTGGTAGCCTGGTGAAACTCAAGTCTGGCAGGCTGGCCGTGGTGATTGATCAGTGCCCGACCTCATTGCTGACACCGGTGGTAAAAGCGTTTTTTTCCACAAAATCAAACATGTACCTTGAACCACAAATTATTCACCTATCAAAAATGGGGGGGCATGATGAGGTGGTGGGGCACGAAGACCCACGGGTGTGGGGTATCCAGGACCTGAAAACGCTATGGGCGAACGGGTCATGAGACGGGATGCGTTAATTCTCAAGATTGAGGTTTTCACGCGAATGGATAATGCTGGTTGCCAGGTCTAGCAGCTTGATTCTTTTGCTGCGTGCGCTCTGACGCAGCAGGGTGTTGGCGTCTTCGTAGTTGATCCGGTATTGATCCATGATAATGCCGATGGCGATACTCACTGAGCGGTCACCATCGAGCGCAGTTTGCAGTTGCTGCTGCTGGGATTTCATCTGCTTCAAATCCTGCGCGCGCGAAAGCGCGGTTTCAATCGCCGGAATCAACTGCGCGCTATCAATCGGCTTGACCAGATAAGCCATCGCGCCTAGATTATTCGCCAGCGTATTGGCCTCAGGCTCACTGCGGGCGGTTAAAAAGATAAACGGAATATCGTCTAGCTGGTTCAGGCGTGCAGGCAGCTCAAAGCCGCTACGGTCTGGCATATTGATGTCGATAATGGCAATGTCTGGCCTGGGATGATTTGCCAGCCAGGTTTCTGCCTCATCAACGGACTCGGTGGTGTTCACTCTATAGCCTGCATGCAACAAGCCTGTCGCCATGGTGGCCAAAATCAAGCGGTCATCATCCAACAGTAAGACAGAGGCTTTATGCGGGGGTAATGTTTTTGACGACATCTCAATGACTCCTGGTTGCAGTGGCTGGATCCACTTCAATAATGGGCGTGCTTAAGTCGATGCGGGTGATGACACACTCGCCTGACTGCTCCCACGATAAGCGAGCGTTCTTTTTAGGTAACAGGACAGTGACCAGTTGCAGGCCGGTGCCAAAGTGGGGCGTGACCTGGCCAGAGGTTGCTGACAACCGGCCTTGATTGCGGATGATGATGGAGACGGTGTTGTCACCGGCATCATAGGCCAGGTCTATGGTCACCTGCGATTGATCACCATGTTTAATCGCGTTGGTGATCAGCTCATTCATCACCAGGGCCAAGGGCACCGACTCTTTCTCTTCCACCAGGATAAGCGGCATCTCTGCGGGCGCAATCAATGACGCCTGGCCCTGCCATAACGGCTGGTTATTGTTCAAGATGGCTTCAATCAAGCCGGTCAAGCCGACGGCACTATTCACAAACTGGCCTTGCAGGCCATGCACCGCGGCAATACTTTTGACTTGGGTGATGGCGGTATTCAGCGGCTCGGTGAGGGCGGGGTGCTGCATCGAAAAATTGCTTAACAGGCTCGCCACGCTTTGCAGATTATTTTTAATCCGGTGATGCACTTCGCGCACCAGGGCATCACGTTGCTTGGATTCATCGGCCTGGCGTTGCGCCTCGTGCAGTTTGTATTCAGTGATGTCGCTAAAAATGCCTACATAATTCGTCACCTGGTCATTGCTATCGGCGACCGCCGTGATCGTCATCACTGCCGGGTAGATGTCGCCATTCTTGCGGCGGTTCCAGATTTCACCTTTCCATACCCTGGATTGCCTCAGGCTGGCCTGCATGTCATCAAAAAAAGCTTGCGGATGGTGGCCTGAATTAAAAATGCGTGGCGTACGCCCCAGCGCTTCCTCGGCAGTAAAGCCACTGATCGCCGTAAAGGCCGGGTTCACTGACACAATCACGCTTTCTACATCGGTCACCATAATGCCTTCAATGGTGTTTTGAAACACAGAGGCGGCCAGTTTCAACTGATTCTCCGCCTTGATAATGGGCGTGACATCTGTTAACAAGACATAAAAGCCATTCACCGTGCCCTGGGCGTCAATGTCGGGGATATAGTTGATCCAGGTATAGCCAATACTGCCATCCACTTTAGTCAGCGTCCGTTCAAATTGCTGGCACTCACCGGCCAGCGCGCCGCGGATGTACTGCTCGTTCATGGTAAACAAGGCATTGCCCAGCAGCGATTGTAGGGAGCTGCCTATCACGGCATCCAAAGACTTGCCAAACCATTGCAAGTAAGGCTTGTTGGCAAACCGGCACAGCAAATCCCTGTCCCAGTAAGCCACCATGGCGGGCATGGCATCGGTCACGGTTTTGATAAACCTTGCATTCTCGACGATGGCAGTGGCCGAGGCCTGGCGATCGAGTTCACTGGCAATACGAGCGGCAAAAATCTTCAGGGTAGATTCGATAAAGACTTGCGACCTTTTTCGGATGGGCTCATTGAAAAAAACAAACAGCAAGCCGATGACCTTGCCGCTCGCATCCGCGATACACAGCCGCGCAAACGCTTGGAAGTGGGCATATTTCATCATGCCCATGTGCGCGAAATCGCGGTAGGCATGCTCAGGCACAATACACAAATCCCCCGCGCTGAATAATTCGCTGGCAAGCGCGTCAGAAATGAGCTCGTCAAAATTGGGGACAACTTTATGATCGACGACGACGGCGATGGTGCGTTCTATCAGCGGCGATTCTGAGACGAAACGCGAGGCATAACCGGCTTGCGCCCCCAAGGCACTGGCCATATTGCTGACCAGCTGTGAAAAAAACGTTTCGCCACTGCTGACACTGACGGCGGTGGCCACTTTGAGCATGGCATTTTGCAACTGCTGGCGCTCGTTCTCGGCGCGGATGTTAATGATGCCCGCTGCCAGATTGTCGGCCAGGTCCTGCAACAGGTTCAGCTCATCTTGCGCAAATCGGTGTGCGTCTTCCAGGTATAACGCTAGCAGCCCAAATACCTGATCCTGGTTTTTAAGTGGCAGCGAAACCAGTGCGCGTAAGTCTTGTGCCAGTGCCTCTTTTTTGACCGGGTAGCCATCATCCAGTAACAGGTCTTCCACCACCACGGCCTGCCCATGACGGATGGTTTTGCCGCACGGACCCTGGCCATTTTTTTCATGCTCAGACCAGCTCAGCCTGACTTGCGTGAGAAACCCGGCAGCGTGCCCAAAATGCGCCTGCGGTAAGATAGACTTGTACTCGTCCTGTTCGGCATAGCCCACCCAGGCCATGCGGTAGCCACCGATGTTCACTGCAATCTGGCACACCTCAGTAATCAGGGCCGTCTCATCTTTAAGATGAATCAGCAGTTCGTTGCATTTGCCCAGCATCTGCAAGGCCCGATTGACCCAGGCCAGCGCCAGCTCATTTTGCTTACGCTCGGTAATGTCCTGAAACGCGCCAATCAGCCGCACAGGCTTGCCTTGAGCAAGGACCACGGTGCCTTGCGTGCGTACCCAGAGATGCCTGCCTTTGGCCGTGATCAACGGCAATTCAAGATCCCACGGCGTGTGCTCAGCCAGGGTGGTGCGTATGGCCTCGGTGATGACCGGAACAGCTTCAGGGGCATAAAATTGCAGCGCCTGATCAAGCTGCGGTATCTGCCCGGTGTCGATTTCATGGATGGCAAAGATCTCTTTCGACCATTGCAATTGCTGCGTTTCCAGATCGACTTCCCAGCCGCCAATTTTTGCCATTTCCCCCGTGCGCTGCAATAAATCGGCCATGCTTGCCAGCGACGCTTTCGCTTGTTCACTGGCAGTAATATTGGTGGCCACGCCCAAAAAGCCGATGAGGGCGCCCGCACTGTCATGCATGGCAGTGACGGAGAGCCTGACCGGGAAGCGGCTGCAGTCTTTACGGAGATAGGTCCATTTCCGGGTATCCGACTGCCCCTGCTGGGCATTGATCACAAACACCTCAAAGCCGGGCGTGACGGGGCGGTCCAAAAGGATGCTTAGCGCGCTGGCTACTCAACGACTTCTGCGGGTTCATGAAAGAGTAGCGGTTGCTTGCCAAGCACCTCAGCCGCCTGGTAGCCCAGCATTTTTTCTGCACCAATATTAAAGCTGGTGATTCTGCCCTCAACGTCGGTTGAGATAATGGCCTGGTCGGCACTGCCAATCATCGAATCAAAAAAAGCCGTTTTTTCGGTGAGCTTTTCATTCAGGGCGACTAATTCGAGCCTGTATGTCCTTAACTCCACTTGCGCCACCACTTGCTTGGCCAGCATCTTCAAAGCGGTGCGTTGCTCGTCGGTCAGCGTGCGGGGCACAGTGTCTATGACACACAGTGTGCCTAAGCCATAGCCATCCTGAGTAACCAAAGGCATGCCTGCGTAAAAGCGCATGTGGAGATTGTCGGTCACAAGGGGGTTATCATGAAACCGCTCGTCTTCGAGCACGTTTGGAATCTCAAACAGTTCATCTTGCAGGATGGCATGGCCGCAAAAGGACACCTCGCGGGAGGTCTCTGTCGCATCTACGCCTATCTTGCTTTTGAACCACTGGCGGTTTTCATCCAGCAGGGTAATCAGCGCGATGGGGGTGCCGCAGATCTGTGAGGCAAGATAAGTGAACTGGTCGAACACTTCTTCGGCGGCCGTATCCATGATCTGGTAGCGCCGTAATGCACGGAGCCGCTCAATTTCATTCGAAGGTTTTTTTGGAGATTTCATCAGAAACGAACCTACAGTCCCCCAGGATAGCCATGCATGTTCTTAAGTGCCAACATCGGCATGGTATAACTATATGCGTCTTAAATGCCAGCCTGCCTCTCAATTCGTGACACATCGCGTGCCACGCCCTTCTTTCACTTATCCGGTTAGGCTCCTGATTGTCGAGGTTGCCAGCAGATGGAGTGTGTCAATCCAGCCGGTCATGGCGATGCCTGCGCGATCTTTTTATGAGCCTCTGGATGGTTGGCGTATTGTGTGGCGAGGATAGCGTATAGCGGACGGCTGAAGATGCGGGAGGTGACCGTGGCAATCAGCGAAACGGCCATGAGACTGATGACCATTTCATGGCCGTCTATCATTTCCATGACAATAATAAATGAGGTGATAGGTGCCTGCGTGACGCCTGCCAAAAACCCCGCCATGCATAAGGCGCTGAATGCAATGGCGAGACCAGGGGTGTGCAAGATGGTTGACAGGTCGTAGCCTATGCCTGCCCCTATCGACAGTGCCGGGGCAAAAATCCCGCCGGGGATGCCACTTAAATAAGTCAACAGCGTTGAGAGGTATTTGACGATCGGATAGTACCAGGTCTCGTTAATAGAGCCGTTAAGCATGGCTTTGGTGAGCGTGTAGCCTGAGCCGTTGGCCGCACCGTGACTGACGATGCCCAGACCTGCTACCAGCAATGCACAAAGGCCTGTCCAGTAGAGCGGGTGGCGCGTGCGAAAGACGGTGATTCTATCGGGCAGCCGTTCGGTAAACTCTATGATGGTTCGGCTGAACATGCCGCCGAACAGACCACATACCAATCCGCAGACCAGCACCGGAATCATGATCTCGGTATGAATGGTGCCCACATTCAAATTGCCAAAATAAGTGTAATTGCCCTGCAACGAAATGGACACCAGCCCAGACAAGACAATGGCCGTGATCATCACGCCATTGGTTTTTTGCTCAAACTTGCGGCTGAGTTCTTCAATGGCAAACACAATGCCGGCCAAGGGCGTGTTGAAGGCGGCCGAAATGCCCGCGGCTCCTCCAGCCAGAATCAGGTGTTTGGGGTCTACGTAAAAATGGGCAGGAAAGTATTTGCGGAAACCATGCATGATACTTGCGCCCACCTGTACAGAGGGCCCCTCCCTGCCTGCGGAAAACCCGGCGGCCAGCCCCAGGGTCACAAACACCATTTTTGTCAGCGCGATTTTGATTGACACCAGGTGGCTGATGGACTGGTGCTCCTCATATTGGAGCGCGGCGATGGTTTGCGGGATGCCGCTACCCGCCGCGCCAGACAACCATGTGCGGGTGGCCCAGACGATTAAGATACCCACCGCGGGCATCACAATGATAGGCAGCCACCAGATGGCGTATTGGGTGACATAAAACAGGGCAATCGCATGCTCAGTGGCCCGTGCAAATAGCACAATGACCAGCCCGGTAATGGCAGCCGCCGACCACACCATCAGCCTGCCTATCCAGGCATGGAGATCAGTCATTTTGATGGATGAAACCATGTCCCTCAATGTGTTCAGCATGCCGCTGATCCCTCAGTCTTTATTCTTGTGCGCCAATCAGGCGATATCCCTTAAAAGAAAAAAAACAGGCTCATGGCAATCAGGGTGGGGACCAATGCGCCCAGCAGCAACCCGATGGCCCCTATCGATTGATCTGAAAACCCGTTTTTTAATAATGCCGCGCCCGCAGGATTGGGGGCGTTGGCGATCACCGTGAGCCCCCCTCCCGAGACCGCGCCCGCGACCAGCATATACTTGGCTTCGTCAGAGATGGGGGTAATGAGCGACCCGAGATAGGTTAAGGCGGCATTATCGGTAATGGCTGTCAAGGCGGTGGTGCCAAGAAATAAAGCCACAGGTTGCAAGCGCGAAACAATCGGCTGCAGCCACCATTCTTGCAGGCCACCCAGCACGACCAGTCCGGCCAGGAAAAAACCCACCAAAAGGCCTTCTTTCAGAATCAACGGTGTTTGGTAGCGTTCATAGGCCTGAGTGAAGCCCAGGAACAGCATAAAAAAGCCAATAAAAATGACCGGATGATGCGCAAACACCACCACCCCAAACAGAAATAAAAGATGAATGAGGCTGATCGCCAATGGAACCCGCGGCTGATCAACGGCTGCTGCGGCGGGCAGATGGTTAAGATACTTGCTCAGGAGCAACACGATCAGTGTGGCATTAATCAGCACAGCGATGGCGGCTTTCCAGCCAAAATTAAAGGCCATGAACAAGGTATCCCATGACCAGGTAGAAGCCACCATGAGCACGGGAGGCGCGGCATAAGAGGTTAAGGTGCCACCGATAGACACATTCACAAACAGGACACCCAGTGCCAGATATTTCAGCCATTCCGGCAATGCCTCCCTGAACACCAGCGGCGCCAGCAGGAGGGCGGCCAGGGTCATGGCGGCAGGCTCGGTAATCAACGAGCCCAGTAAAGGGATGAGTGCCAGCCCTAACCATGACTGGCCAATGACCGTCGGTAACGGAAGGGCTTTGGCAATCGTCAATACGGTTTTGCGGATAATTGATAACACGGGGTGAGAGGCTGCGACCACCATCACCACAAAGACAAACAGCGGCTCTGTGTAATGCCTGGACTCAATATACGAAATGGCTTGTTCACTACTATAAAACCCTGCCATCACGGCGATCAATATAAATGCCCAAAAACCAAACACGACTTCAACTTCGCCAAGCAGGTGAAACACCCCGCTATGGCGTGGAAATTTGTGTCCTAAATGCTCAATCGATTTGGCGCTGAACGTATGGATCAAGGCCAAGCCGAAAATAATGGCGGCGACGATGTTGATTGAAAAAGAGTGCATGCGTGTTTCGCTTTATAAATACGGAATCAATAAAAAAGCCTCAATGAGTGGCTGCTGGTCGGTGCGTCCAAGATTGCAGCCATGACCATAGTGTAACTGAAGCCTGGCCCAATGCCTAAACAGGGGCGCGGCCTCAGAACGGTTTTTCTTATTGACGCCGCCCTTCGTGATGTTGCCGGCCCCTTGCTGGTGAATGGCACTTTTAATGATTTTGAAGGTTTTTTCAAAATAAATGAAAAATAGCTGTAAGGAGTTTGTATACCGTCTGACTAAAGGTGGCAGTACACAGTTACTGATTCATTTTTTTGATCATTGTTACTTTTAGGAGATGTTATGAAAACGACCAACAAATTAGCCGCCGCTGCACTTTTGGGCCTTTTTACTGCTTCTGTGATGACCGCTTCGCCAGCCTTCGCCGGTGAAGACAGCAAATCCAGCTGCAACGGCAAAGATAACGCCAAGATGGAAAAAGCCAATTGCAAAACAGCAGACGGTAAAGAAAAGCATGCCTGTAAAGGCAAAAATTCCTGCGCAGGGAATGGTGGTGATGGCAAAAATGCGTGTAAAGGTAAAGGCTCTTGCGCGACTGACGGCAGCAAGTAATTCAGCCATTATCGCAACCAGATTCAAAAAGGCAGGGGCGGTTGCCCTGCTTTTTTGACAAGGATGTTTAAATGAGCCAACACTCTCCATCTGATCATGTTTTAGAGATGCCCTCTCTCGGGTTCGGGCTTGGGTTGCGTCCCCAGCACTATCCTTATATTTTTGAGCAGCAGCCTGCGGTGGACTGGTTTGAAATCATCTCCGAGAACTTTATGGAGACCGACGGCAAGCCTAAACGCAACCTGGCGCGGATCAAGGAAATGTATCCGGTGGTGATGCACGGGGTTTCCATGTCGATAGGCAGTGTCGATCCTTTAAATTCCGACTATCTTAAAAAACTCAAAGCACTTATCGATTGGGTGAATCCAGCCTGGATTTCTGACCACCTGTGCTGGACGGGAGTGGCGCATAAAAATACGCATGATTTGCTGCCGCTGCCTTATACCGAAGAGTCACTCAAACATATTGTCCAGCGTATTCAGCAGGTGCAAGACCGCCTGGGGCGCAGAATTGCGCTGGAAAATCCTTCGACCTACCTGGAGTTTAAGCACTCCACCATTGCCGAAGCAGAATTTATCGCCGCCATGGCACAGCAGGCCGACTGCCATTTGCTGCTGGATGTGAATAATGTCTATGTCACCTGCTATAACCATAGGCTGGACCCGAAAACCTACCTGGATGCGCTGCCGCTGGAACGGGTGATACAAATACACCTCTCCGGGCACAGCAACAAAGGCAACCATATTGTCGACACGCATGACGACCACGTGATTGATGAGGTGTGGCAGTTGTATCAATACGTGGTCAACCGTGCCGGGCGCGTGCCTAACACCATGATTGAATGGGATGACCGGATCCCGGATTTTCCAGTGTTGCTTGCCGAGCTGGATAAAGCCAAACAGGCAGCAAAACAGGCGGTTCACCCGGTGAGTGAATGGATATTGCCTAGCCTGGACGATGGCCGCGAGCGGCCAGTGGACCCGCCTGCGATGAACTTATTAGACGCGCAAACACACATGCAACAGGCCGTGACGCAGGGCAGCCGGTTTGAGAGCGCACCCGAGCAATGGATACGCTCCAAGAACGCATTTGCGCCGCATGAACAATTGGCTGTATACGCCAATGCCTACCGCTACCGTTTATATGATGTGGTGGCCGAAGATTATCCGGTGTTGCAGCATTACCTGACAGCGCAGCCATTTTCTGAGCTCATCTGGGCGTTCGTAGAAACGGTCTTGCCTGACCATTTTAATATTGGCCGCTTTGCCCTCAAGCTGCCAGCGTTTATTCAAACCTTTCTGCCAGACGATGCATTTGCGCATGCCTTATGCCAGCTAGAAACCACGGTGGCTCAAATGACAGACCCGGCAGAAACCGAGCCGTTGGACGAATCACATCTGCAAGGGCTGACGGCGGACAGTATTCTGGAGTTAACACTCTATCCACGGCAGGCCCTGCGCCTGATGTCGTTTGAGTCTCAGGTCAATGCCTATTACCAGGCGGTGATGGACGAACAAGAAAGCCCTGTGCCCTGCCACGTGCCCGAGTATCTGGCCGTGTTCCGGCATGAGGATGTGGTGTGGCGCATGTCGTTGGAGTCTGCAGAGTTTGCCTTGCTATCCGAGCTGTTTGGCGGGGCCACCATCGGTGAGGCGCTGGCTGACCGGGATGACACCGAAAGCCAGGCCATCACCCGTTATTTTGCAAAATGGATGCGCAACGGATTACTGGCATCCCAACATCACGAGTACATTTAAAGGGGAAAACAAATGAACGCATTACTGAATATATTGATCTGGTGGCCAAAACGCATCGCTGCACATTTTACGTGGGCAGGTCCGCTGCTGGCGCGCGTGGTGGTTGGCTACACGTTTATGCTGACCGGCTGGGGCAAGCTCATGAACTTGCCTGCCATCATCGAAAACTTTAAAAGCTGGGGCATCCCTTACCCTGAATTATTGACACCGTTTGTCGCGGGTTGGGAGTTCGTGGGTGGCTTAGGCTTGATACTGGGCTTGATGACCCGAGTGCTCGGCGGTGGACTCGCTGTCGTCATGGTGGTGGCGATCATTTCCGCCAAACTGGCAGATGTAGACTCCCTGGAAACCCTGCTCGGTTTTGAAGAGGCGACTTACTTTGCCGTATTCACCTGGCTGGCGATTTGCGGCGCGGGCAAGGTGTCGCTGGATTACTTTCTGGAGCGGCTGGATCCTGAAAAGTAAATTTCTACAGGGGTGGCTGGCAACAATCTGTTGAATGTTTATTCTGCCGTCACCTCAATCACGACTTTGCCTCTGGTCTGACCTGAAGTGATTTGTTTGTACGCCGCCCCGACTTCTTGAAATGAAAAGTGTTGCGGATCCAACCTGATAGTTAACTGGCCTGTATCGACCAGCTTGGCTGCTTCAGCAAGTATTTCACCGTGGCGCTGGCGACCCTTGCCGGTCAATAAAGGAATGAGCGTAAATACGCCGGAGTAAGTCGCCGCTTTGAATGACAAGGGTGCCAGTGCGTGTGTCCCCCAGCCCAGGCAGCTGACGACATGGCCATGATAGGCGCGCGCCATGTTGAAGGAAGCATCCAAAGTGGCACCGCCCACCGTGTCGTAGATAATGTCAAAGCCTTCACCATCGGTGTACTTTTTGACGTACGTCGTGACAGAGTCAGCTTCATAATCAATTGGAATCGCGCCATACAGCGCCACGGCTTCCATATCCCTCGCCGAGACCGTGGCGTAGACCCGGGCGCCATGCGCTTTGGCAATTTGTACCGCCATATGACCTACGCCACCGGCACCGCCGTGTACCAATACCGTTTTTTCCTGATTCACTTTTGCACGATCAACTAGGCCTTCCCAGGCCGTGATGAAAATCAGCGGCAGGGCGGCGGCTTCACGCATACTTAATTTTTCTGGTTTATGTGCCAGTAACGCCGCCTCCGCCAACACGTATTCGGCCAAAGTGCCGGGGATATTGCCTACCCCGCCAACCATACCAAACACATGGTCTCCAACGTTAAAGCGATACACATCCGCTCCCACGGCCACTACGGTGCCTGCCATATCCAACCCAAGCACGGCTGGCAGCGCGTGGCAGGCATGGGAAGCGCCGCCTTGTCTGATTTTAATATCCAATGGATTGACACCACTAGCGGCCACTTTGACCAATACTTCTCCCGGTCCTGGCTGGGGAACCGGCACTTGGCGACTGATAAAGTCACCATTGGCTGTTTCTACGAAAAGTGCCTGCATGGTATTGGAAATCATATTCAACTCCTGGTCTGTGTGGATGACTGCTCAGTGTCACGGTAAATACCGAGTA